>NZ_JBZVGZ010000057.1:0-1038 GCF_058630335.1 Halorubrum sp. SD41 | reverse complement strand
AAAAAAAGCCCACGGACGCGTTGTCCGTGGGCTTGGTGGGAAGTATCCCGTATGAGTGGGTAGGCGGCGACCCGTGGTTCCCAGAGGATCGCTCACTCCAGTACTTCACGGTACGCTGGTGGGCTTAACTTCCGTGTTCGGAATGGGTACGGGTGTGTCTCCACCGCTCTGGCCGCCTTCATGCCGACTCTCGGAGTCGAACCGAGACTCGCTGTATCCGCTACAGCAAGACCCCTGTGTCGGTCTGGTTCGATACCAACCGTGTAAATCGTGCGATCCAGATACCGCCTGAACTCATGCGAGTCGTGGCGCGTCAGCGCCAATGAATGTGGCTCGGTCTGTTAGTTCTCGTGGGCTTAACACCTCGTTGCCTCGGTGCGTACACCCCGAGTCTATCGAACTCGTCTTCTACGAGTGACCTCTACGGTACCTCTTTTCCATGTGGGTTTCGAGCTTAGATGCGTTCAGCTCTTACCCCGTGTCGCGTGGCTACTCGGCATCTGCCCTTCCGGACAACCGATACACCAGTGGCGACCAAACGTAGTTCCTCTCGTACTATACGTTCGTTCACGTCAGGTACCTCACACCCCCAATAGATAGCAGCCGACCTGTCTCACGACGGTCTAAACCCAGCTCACGACCTCCTTTAATAGGCGAACAACCTCACCCTTGCCCGCGTCTGCACGGGCAGGATGGAGGGAACCGACATCGAGGTAGCAAGCCACTCGGTCGATATGTGCTCTTGCGAGTGACGACTCTGTTATCCCTAAGGTAGCTTTTCTGTCATCTACGGGTCCCATTCCGGAACCTCGTAGGTTCGCTAGACCACGCTTTCGCGTCAGCGTTCCTCGTTGGGAAGAACACTGTCAGACCATCTTGTGCTCTTGCGCTCTTCGCCGGATTCCCGACCCGGCTGAGATGATCTTCGGGCGCGCTCGATATCTTTTCGAGCGCGTACCGCCCCAGTCAAACTGCCCGGCTACCGGTGTACTCCTCCCGGAGTGAGAGTCGCAGTCACCGACGGGTAGTATTTCAATG
>NZ_JBZVGZ010000056.1:0-1068 GCF_058630335.1 Halorubrum sp. SD41 | reverse complement strand
GAGAGACGCCTTGTACGCCCTGTCGCTCGATCGCCAGCTGATTTCAGGCCCTATTGCACCGCCCTTCTCGGGGTGCTTTTCAGCGTTCGCTCACGCTACTTGTTCGCTATCGGTCTCGAGGAGTGTTTAGCCTTCTCAGGGGATGCCTGAGATGTTCACAGAGGATATCCGACCCCTGCTACTCTGGATTTGACGCCATCCGTACTGACTCATCTTACGGGGTTGTCACCCTGTTTCACGCTCCGTTCCAGGAGACTTCAGATGAGTTGTCGAGATTTGGTTGTCAACCCGAACACCACATTGGTCCGAAGACCTTCGGTTTGGGCTGTGTCGCGTTTACTCGCGGTTACTGACGACATCGCTGTTGCGTTCTTTTCCTGCCCTTACTGAGATGTTTCAATTCAGGGCGTTCCCTATTGCGCGTGGCAATTGTTGAACGGATTCCGATTGGGAGATCTCATGTTCTTTCCCTCCATGCGGGTCCCATGAGCTTTTCGCAGCTTGGCACGTCCGTCGTCGGCTCTCGAGCCGAGCCATTCACCAGCTGGCACAGTAGCCAGTAGTGTGTCAGCCAACTCTCCGAAGAGAGTGCTGACGGTGTCAAGTGACATAGTGTCACCCGACTGTATATGGTTCACTGACGTTCCACGAACTCGGATGAGTTCAGTGGACGTCTGGATCGCACGTATACACGGTTGTCATTGAATCGCCCCGGGTGTGACGGGGCGTTCGTCGAACCCTTCCCATCCGCGGTTTCCCGGGATGGTGCATCGGTCGTCGTGTTCAATCCGAGTCGCGTCTCCCATATAAGGGGACGGATTCGGACCGAACGGACATGGACTCACTGGGATTCGAACCCAGGGCATCCTCCTTGCAAGGGAGGCACTCTACCGCTGAGCTATGAGCCCACCTTCCCTCTCGGGAAGGTCTGGTGTGTTGTGTGAGCCGTAGTCGTTCTAAAGTGTCCAAGCCGGTGGGTGGGCGGACGTGACACAGACCAGTGCGAATGAGTAGTGACCGTCGGTGTGACGGTCGTAAGGTGAGCTCGCCCAGGGGGCGAGTCTCGGG
>NZ_JBZVGZ010000055.1:0-1134 GCF_058630335.1 Halorubrum sp. SD41 | reverse complement strand
AAACGACCGAGGAGCGATCCTCTAGTAGGAAGAGAGACGAGCCGGCGTCGTGTCGTGCGTTTTGAAAAACGACCCAGGGAGTGCACTTGATTGGCGAGTCTAACCCGTGAACCGGGGAAGGCGCAGGGAAACCGATACGGCCGCAGCACATTCGTGCGAGGGCCACCGTGTTCAAGCGCGGGGAGTCAATCGGGTGCGACCCGAAACCAGGCGATCTACGCGCGAGCAAGGTGAAGCGTGGCGAAAGCCACGTGGAGGCCTGTTAGAGTTGGTGTTCTACAATACCCTCTCGTGACTCGTGTGTAGGGGTGAAAGGCCCATCGAGCCTGGCAACAGCTGGTTCCAACCGAAACATGTCGAAGCATGACCTCTCCCGAGATAGCCCGCGGGGTAGAGCTACCGATTGGATGACCCGCCTCCGAGAGGAGTCGGCCATCCTGTCGAACTCCAAACCCGCAGGCGTCGCAGACGGAGGGAGTCCGGTGCGCGGGGTAAGCCTGTGTACCGTGAGGGGAACAACCCAGAGCCGGGTTAAGGTCCCAAAGTGTAGATTAAGTGCGATTCGAAGGTGGTCTCAAGCCCTAAACAGCCGGGAGGTGAGCTTAGAAGCAGCTACCCGCTAAGAAAAGCGTAACAGCTTACCGGCCGAGGTTTGAGGCGCCCAAAATGATCGGGGCTCAAATCTACCACCGAGACCTGGCCGTGCCCTTGACAGGGGCAACCGCGTAGGTTGGCGTACTGGTCGGACGGAAGCCCGGGCGAGAGCTCGTGTGGACCGTCCAGTAACGACAATCCTGGTCACAGTAGCAGCGATAGTCGGGTGAGAACCTCGACGGCCTGAAGAGCAAGGGTTCCTCGGCACTGCCGTTCAGCCGAGGGTTAGCCGGTCCTAAGGTGTACCACAACTTGACTACACCGACGGGAAGCTGGTTAATATTCCAGCGCCATCGTGCAGTAAACGCCGACGCCGTGTGGAACGCTGAGCCGGGCACTCGCCCGGTCGAATCGTGGAAACTCGTGGACGCCGTCACGGCACGAAGCGAGCGAAGCGCGAAACAGCGAAAGTCAGCCGTACATAGGGCCCGTGAAAAGGCAAGCACGATGTCCGTACCGAGATCCGACACAGGTGCTCTG
>NZ_JBZVGZ010000054.1:0-1136 GCF_058630335.1 Halorubrum sp. SD41 | reverse complement strand
GATGAGGATCACGCCCCCTGCGCTCCGGCGTAAGCGGTGATCTGATGTGAGCCGTGGTCGTTCGGTGTCATCCAAGCCGTTGGGTGGCCCGGACACCACACAGACCAATGCAATGGTGTGTCAACCCTCGTCTTCGACGAGATTGACACCCGCCAACACCCCCTTCAGGCCGGGAATCAGGCCTGAAGGAATTACATTCCGGTTGATCCTGCCGGAGGCCATTGCTATTGGGATCCGATTTAGCCATGCTAGTCGCACGAGTTCAGACTCGTGGCGAATAGCTCAGTAACACGTGGCCAAACTACCCTTCGGAACACGATACCCTCGGGAAACTGAGGCTAATAGTGTATCTCATACCACCACTGGAATGAGTGGTATGTCAAACGCTCCGGCGCCGAAGGATGTGGCTGCGGCCGATTAGGTAGACGGTGGGGTAACGGCCCACCGTGCCAATAATCGGTACGGGTCATGAGAGTGAGAACCCGGAGACGGAATCTGAGACAAGATTCCGGGCCCTACGGGGCGCAGCAGGCGCGAAACCTTTACACTGCACGACAGTGCGATAGGGGGATCCCAAGTGCACAGGCATAGCGCCTGTGCTTTTCGGTACCGTAAGGTGGTACCAGAATAAGGGCTGGGCAAGACCGGTGCCAGCCGCCGCGGTAATACCGGCAGCCCAAGTGATGGCCGATCTTATTGGGCCTAAAGCGTCCGTAGCTGGCCGCGCAAGTCCATCGGGAAATCCACCTGCTCAACAGGTGGGCGCCCGGTAGAAACTGCGTGGCTTGGGACCGGAAGGCGCGACGGGTACGTCCGGGGTAGGAGTGAAATCCCGTAATCCTGGACGGACCGCCGATGGCGAAAGCACGTCGCGAGAACGGATCCGACAGTGAGGGACGAAAGCCAGGGTCTCGAACCGGATTAGATACCCGGGTAGTCCTGGCCGTAAACAATGTCTGCTAGGTGTGGCTCCCACTACGAGTGGGTGCTGTGCCGTAGGGAAGCCGCTAAGCAGACCGCCTGGGAAGTACGTCCGCAAGGATGAAACTTAAAGGAATTGGCGGGGGAGCACTACAACCGGAGGAGCCTGCGGTTTAATTGGACTCAACGCCGGACATCTCACCAGCATCGACTGT
>NZ_JBZVGZ010000053.1:0-1609 GCF_058630335.1 Halorubrum sp. SD41 | reverse complement strand
AAGTCGCAGCCCGCGCAGCGAACGGAGTGAGCGAGCAGGACCGTCTTCCGGAGGGGCGGGACTCAAAGGGGCAGCCGCGAGGCGGGCGCAGGCGACGTAAGCACCGCAACGAGGGAGCGAACAGAGTGAGCGACCGAGTGAGGCGCGCAGCGAGCGTGCGCCCGCCTCGCGGCTGGGGCTTTGGTGATGTTCTCCGCCGATCCACAGTTATCCATTTATAAGATACAACGACTCAGCCAAACGCCTATTTATCGCCGCGCCGCGACGCTAACCATGTCCCCCAAGCGGCGGGCCGTCCTCCTCCTCGGCGCGGGCGCGGTCGGGTTCGGCGGCATCTGGTACCGCGAACTGACGACCTGCGAGGAACTCGCCTGCTTCGAGTTCGAGTACCACGGCGCGGATGACGTGGCGAGTTTTCTGGACATCGAACACACGGGCGGGACGGAGCGCCTCCGCGCCGGGGACGTGTTCGTCACGAACGTCAGCGTGGACTACGAGGCCGGCGAGAACGACACCGTCGCGTGGGCCGAGTTGGACGACGACCTCGGACCCGACGACGCGATCAACGGGGAGACGCTGCGGATACCGATCCGGTTCCCGGACCTCGTGACCGTCCGCTGGCGTCGCGACGGCGACGAGGAGGTCGTCGGTGCGTGGGTGTACGACGACGACGAGCGGTGAGCGTCCCCGTCGCAGACGTTCGCCGTCGACAGTTCTCGCGGCGGACCGGCCAGCTCCCGACCCCCGAAAACGACTTTCGTGCGCGACGACACAGCCGACCTATGGCCCTCCAAGATGTTCGCCGTTCGTCGCATGTCGTCGGCGCCTCTCCGGCGAGGGGGCTGCTCGCATTGGCGGTGGTCGGCCTCCTCCTGCTCGCTTCCCTCGGATTTGCGCTCGGGTTGGACGTCGGAATCTCTCTCTGGTGGATCGCGGTGACGCTCGGGATCGCAGTCGCCGCGGGATCCGCGGGTGCGGGCCTCGTCCCGACCGTCGGCTCGCTGTGGCTCGTCGGGTGCTGGTGGTTCGCGTTCCCGCCGTTCGTCGGCTATCTCACAGGGAGCTGGGCGGGGTCGACGCGGTACAATCACCCGCGGATGTTGGGGTACGGGTACGAATCCGCGCGCGGCGAACTGCTCGGCGGGATCGAGTACGGATTTAAATACGGACTGCTGTTCGCGGTCGTGATCGGGGTGGTCGGGTACGCGGTCGGAGCGGCTATCAGTCGACTGTCGACGCGAACGAGCGAGTCTCGATAAGCTCAGTCGTTCGTTTATAAATCGTTGACTGCGGATCGGCGGCGAGTGCCTCCAAAGCCCCAGTCGCTCACTTATAGGCAGTTGCTGACGGATCGGCGGCGAGTGCCTCCAAAGCCCCAGTCGCGAGGACTCGCGCGGCTCGCTGCGCTCCTCAGTCGCTCGTTCCACTCGCTCCTTGTGGTGCTTGCGTCGCCGTGCTTCGTCCTCGCGACTGCCCCTTTGAGTCCCGCCCCGCCCCGCACAGCACCGCACCTCACACCTCCCCAACCTCGTCGGTCGCACCGTCGTCGCCGGCGGCTTTGCCGCCGGCTGCCAGAGGGACCTTCGGTCCCTCGCGGTTCGCGGCCGCC
>NZ_JBZVGZ010000052.1:0-1799 GCF_058630335.1 Halorubrum sp. SD41 | reverse complement strand
GGAGTTCTTCGTCGATCCACTGTCAGAGATTTATGACCGAGCGGCTGGGGCTTTGGAGGAGTTCTTCGTCGATCCACTGTCAGAGATTTATGACCGAGCGGCTGGGGCTTTGGAGGAGTTCTTCGTCGATCCACAGTCAGAGATTTATGACTGAGCGGCTGGGGCTTTGGAAGTGTTCGCCGCCGATCTGCCGCCGGCTGGTTATAAAGAGGCGACTAAGGCGCTGACGTCGTAGCTCCCGTCCGCTCCGCACGCCTTTTAAACAAACCTACCAATCCAGTACTTGTGGACCTTCACGTCCGGTACGAGGGCGACGACGACCCCGACAAGTGTACGGCCCGGAAGCTCGCGCGCTTCGACCTCGCCGAGCTCCACCGCTCGGACCGCGCCACCCCGTACGGGGTCGTCCTCAACCCCCACGCGGAACGTGCGCTCTCGCCCGCGGACGCCGAGATGGCTCGCGAGAACGCGCTCGTCGCGCTCGACTGCTCGTGGGAGTCGGCCGGCGAGAAGCAGTTCACGCTCCCGGGCGAACACCGCGCGCTCCCGTACCTCGTCGCCGGAAACCCCGTGAACTTCGGGCGGCCGATGCGGCTCACCACGGTCGAGGCGTTCGCCGCGGCGCTGATAATCCTCGGCGAGCGCGACCACGCCGAGCGCGTCCTCGCGAAGTTCACGTGGGGCGAGACGTTCCTCGAACTCAACGACGAGCCGCTCCGGCGGTACGCCGACTGCGAGGACTCGGCCGAGGTCGTCGCGATCCAGCAGGAGTACCTCGACCGGGGGTAGCTACGGCGGGGTCCGGGTCCGAGACGGGCTGAGCGATACCGGCACCGAACGGGGTCGCGACAAGTCTTTTGCCTCGTTCGGCCGTATCGAACGACGATGGTATCCACAGGCGACGCCGCACCCACGTTCACCGCGACGGTCGGCACGAGCGACCACGAGCCGTTCGACCTCGACGACGAGATCGGCGACGGGCCGGTCGTGCTCGCCTTTTTCCCCGGCGCGTTCACGCCGCCGTGCACGAACGAGATGATCGCGTTCCAGGAGCGCGCCGACGCGTTCGACGCGGCCGGCGCCACCCTGTTCGGGGTCAGCGCCGACTCGCCGTTCTCGCAGGGCGCGTTCCGCGAGGAGCACGGCATCGAGTTCGACCTCGTGAGCGACATGGCCGGCGACGCGATCCGGGCGTACGGGCTGGAGATCGACATCGCCGACCTCGGCCTCCACGGCATCGCCAACCGGGCGGTGTTCGTGATCGACGACGACGGCGAAGTCGTCTACGACTGGGTCGCCGACGACCCGACGAACGAGCCCGACTACGAGGCCGTCCTCGACGCCGTCGAGAGCGCGTAATAAGTAGCTGATCGTGGAGTAGTCGGTTCCGTTGCTGTTCCGGTCATCTTTCTATAAGGCGTCGCGGTGCCCGTAGTGGCGAATCCTTCCGGAGCCCCAGCCGATCACTTATAAATGGATGCTGGCGGATCCGCGGTGAAAACCTCCAAAGCCCCAGCCGCTCGCTTATAAACAGCTGCTGGTCGATTGGTGGTAAACACCTCCAAAGCCCCAGCCGTGAGGCGGGCGCACGCTCGTTGCGCCCTCGGTCGCTCGTTTCACTCGCTCCCTGCGGTGCTTTCGTCGCCTGCGCCCGCCTCACGGCTGCCCCTTTGAGTCCCGCCCCGCACAGCAACCGCACCTCACGCCTCCCCAGCCTCGTCGGGCGACGCCCCGTCTCGCCCGGTCCTCATCCGACCGAGGGGGGGCCAGGGCCCTGGGTGTCTCGAGCCCAGGCCCGA
>NZ_JBZVGZ010000051.1:0-2933 GCF_058630335.1 Halorubrum sp. SD41 | reverse complement strand
GATAGCGACCGACCGAGGACCACAGCGAGCGCATCGAGTCCTCCCGGCTGGGGCTTTGAAGCCGTTTGTGGTCGATCCACAGTCAACCATTTATAAGCAAGCGACTGGGGTTCTGGAGACTGGCATCCCAGCAGCGGTGATCACTTATAAACAGCCGACAGCAACACCGCGATCCACCTTATAAACGACCCCACTCACAACGTACTACACCCACTCCCGCAATCGTTCAAAACGGTCTCTGTAGCGACCGGCCGTTCCGACGACGACCGCTCCCGAATCGGGTCGCCGCGGATCCGCGGGAGAAGGTATTTGCGGCCGGCAGCCCGACTCGGGGGCATGGACGGGAAGAAGGCCCTCTACTACGCGGCGATCGCGATCGCGGTGTTGATCGGCGTCAGCATCGTCGTGAGCGTGGTTTCGGCGATCTTGGGTCTCGTGTCGGCGATCGTCTCCGGGATCGTCTCCTTGGCGGTCCTCGCCGGAATCGTCTACGTCGCTTATAAAGCCGGCTCGTGGCTCCTCGGTGACGACGGGGACTCGATCGGCGCCGATTCGCTCGACTCGATCGGGTCGTCGTCGACCTCGGCCGACGCCGGGACCAGCCGACAGGACCGGCTCCGCAAGCAGTACGTCGAGGGGCAGATCAGCGAGGCGGAGTTCGAGCGCCGCATCGGCGAGGAGTTAGAGACCGAGGAGGTCGACGACATCGACCGCGAACTCGAACGGGAGCGGTGAGGGAGTTTAAAAGCGGTCGCGAAGCTCCTCGCGGAGGTCGCCGACGTCGAGGTCCTTCATCGCGAACAGCACGAGCAGGTGGTAGACGAGGTCCGCGCTCTCGGCGGTGAGCTCCTCGCGGTCGTCGTCCTTCGCCGCGAGGATCGCCTCCGTCGTCTCCTCGCCGATCTTCTCTAAGACGGCGTTCTCGCCCTTCTCGTGGGTGAAGAGGGAGGCCGTGTACGAGCCCTCCGGGAGCTCTTCCTTCCGCGATTCGATGGTGGCGAACAGCTCGTCGAGAACGGCCTCGGACGGGACGTCCGGATCCTCGTCGGCTTGGGGGCCCTCGTCGCGCTCGGGGGTCGGACCGTCGCGCTCGGGGTCCGGACCGTCGCCCTCGGTCGGGTCGCTCACGCGACCACCTCTCGGTCGGGGAAGAACGCCAGGTCGTGGATCCGCGGGTCGTCGGTGAGCTCCGGGTGGAACGAGGTCGCGACGACCGGGCCGTCGCGCACCGCCACGGGGCGGTCGTCGACGGTCGCGAGCACCTCGACGCCGTCGCCCACGTCGTCGATGGCGGGCGCGCGGATGAACACGGCGTGGAAGGGGTCGTCGAGTCCGGCGACCGGGACCCTCGCCTCGAAGGAGTCCTTCTGTCGCCCGAACGCGTTGCGGTCGACGGAGACGTCGACTACCCCCAGCGGCTCGACCCGGTCGTCCTTCGCGTCGGTCGAGCAGACGATGAGCCCGGCGCAGGTCGCGAGGACGGGCTTCCCGCTCTCGACGTGTTCCTCGATCTCGGCGGCGATCCCCTCGCGGTGAATCAGCCGCGAGATGGTCGTCGACTCCCCGCCCGGCATGAGGAGGACGTCGCAGTCGGGGACGATCCCCGCGTCCCGAACCTCGACGACCTCGGCCGTCTCGTCGTGGGCGGCCGCGGCGACCCGGACGGCGGCGGCGTGTTCGGCCACGTCGCCCTGAACGGCGATGACGCCTGCTTTCATACGGATCGGTGGGGCGGGCGCGTGGAAAAAGGGCGCGCTACGCGGTCGGTCGATTCGGGGGCCAGTCCGTCCGCAAAACGAGGGCGGTTCGAGCCTACGCGACCGTCAGCGACAGGATCTGGACGAACACGCCGAAGAGGACGCAGAACGCGACGACCGTCTTGGGGTCGATCGCGATGGCGTTCCGGTCCTCGTTCTCGAAGTAGCGGACCAGTCCCGCGCTGGACATCAGCCCGCCGGAGTTGGAACCACTCATGCCCGGATCTGGGCGGCGCCGGGTTCTAAACGTTTCGTTCGCTGCGCGGGTCGCAGCGGTCGTCACCGCCGCGCGGTCCGCCGGGCGCGGGCCTCCCGTCGTTTCCGTCGGTCTCGGCGGGCCGCGATGACCGCGCGCACACACGAGTGGGAAACCCTTATGCGCGGGCCGGGGATAGTTGACGCCGACTATGACCGTTCGACTGCTGGATTTCCACGCCGAGTGGTGCGGCCCGTGTAAGACCCAAGACCCCATCCTGGAGGAGATTCAGGAGGACCTCGGCGACGCGTTCGAGCTCCAGAAGGTCGACGTCGACGAGGAGCAGGACGTCGCGAACCAGTACCAGGTCCGCTCGCTCCCGACGCTCATCGTCGAGAACGACGACGGCGTCGTCGACCGCTTCGTCGGCGTCACGCAGCGCGAGGACATCGAGGCCGCGCTCAACGAAGCCGGCGCCTAAAGCGGACACCTGACGCCGGTCCTCGCTCGCACCCGTTCTTCCCGCGGCCGCCGCGGCGTCTCGCAACCTTTTACAGCACCGCCCGTCCAGTAGCTGTATGGCCAGTTTCGACGCCGCCGAACGTCGCATGCTCGACCGACAGATCTGTATGCGCTGTAACGCCCGCAACGCCTCCGAGGCCGAGCGCTGCCGCAAGTGCGGCTACACCAAGCTCCGCCCGAAGGCGACCGAGCGCCGCGCCGCGTAATCCGGTCGACCCCGGGCCGATTTCGGCCCTTCTCTCGAGTTCACTCTTTGCCGGCCAGCCGTGCGTGGGCCCCGCTTCGACCGCCGGCCGCGCGTGTGCCTCGCGCCTCCCCAGCCTCGTCGCTGGGGCCATCGGGGCCCGCGACTCCCTCGCGCGGCCGGCGGGCGAAGCGGGGCCCCCGCCCGGCTGGCCGGCAAAGAGTGGACTCGAGAGAAGGGCCGAAATCGGCCCGGGGTGGGCCGGATTACGCGG
>NZ_JBZVGZ010000050.1:0-5645 GCF_058630335.1 Halorubrum sp. SD41 | reverse complement strand
TGAGTCCCACCCGACCGCGACCGCACCGCCGGAAGACGGTCCTGCTCGCTCGCTTCGCTCGCTGCGCGGGCTGCGACTTCCGTGCTCCCGCTCGCTCCCACCGGTCGCTCGCGGGACCGCAGCCTCACACCTCCCCAGCCTCGTCGGCCTCCCTCCGGTCGGCCGACTCCCTCGCGCGTGCTCCTCGCGCCCGCTGAGCGCTCGGAGGCACGCGCCGACCGCAGGAGCACTTATTTATAAATGAAGGACACCGCGGCTGACGGTCGAGACCGCCTACGCGTCGTCGACCGCGTTCGGCTCCTCGACCGCGTGGTGCGGCCCCACCGGCCCGTGGGTCGGGCAGACGCCGGCGATGGGGGTCCCGTTGAGACAACACGCGCGCTGTTCGCTCGCGACGAGGCCCCGCGAGAGGGGTTCGCCGCAGCGGGCGCAGTACGACGCCGTCTCGTCACCGGGCATCCCTCAGCGCTCGCGGATCCGCATCGGCACCGGGTGGTTCGGGTGCATCGTCAGCGAGCCGCGCAGGGCGAGGCTCGGCCCCTCGTAGTCGAGGTCGAACCGCGAGCAGACGGTCGCGAGGATGATCTTCGCCTCCAACAGCGAGAACGCCTTCCCGATGCAGTGGCGCGGGCCGCCGCCGAACGGGAAGAAGGCGAATCGGGGGCGTTGACTGCGGCGCTCTGGCGTCCAGCGGTCCGGGTCGAACGCCTCGGGGTCGTCGTACCAGCGCTCGGACCGGTGGATCACCCACTGGGAGACCATCAGCGCGGACCCCTCGGGGATCCGGTAGCCCCCCAGTTTCACGTCGAGCTTCGGCTCGCGGAACAGCGTGTAGACGGGCGGGTAGAGCCGCATCGACTCGTTGAGCACGTTCTCGGTGTACGCCATCTCGCGGACCGCGTCCGCGGTCAGGGGGCCGCTACTCACGGCCTCCCGGGCCTCGCTCGCGACCCGGTCGCGGGCATCCGGGTGGTTCGAGAGGAGGTAGAACGCGTAGGTGAGCGCGAGCGCGGTGGTGTCGTGGCCGGCCAAGAGCATCGTCACCAGCTCGTCGCGGAGGTTCTCGTCGGTCTGCTCGCCGCGGTCGCGGGCGCGGAGCAGGACGGAGAGGAGGTCCATCGGGAGGTCCGCGTCGGGGTCGCCGGGCGGCCCGCGGACCCCGGTCCCGTCGGGGCCGGCCGGGTCGACGCTCGGGTCGCGCTCCGTGCCGCGGCGGCGGGCGACGATGTCGTCGATGACGGATTCGAGCGTGTCGATCGCGGCGTCGAACTCGCGGTTCTCGCGGGTCGGCAGCCAGTCCGGGATCAGGTACCGGCGGGGGTCGGGCTCGAAGCGCGCGCCGAGGGGTTCGAGGTTCTCCTGGACCGTCTTCACCTCCTCGTCGCTGATGTCGGCGCCGAACATCGCCGTGACGATGATCTTGACCGTGAGCCGCGCCAGCTCCAGCTGGATGTCGACGACGTCGCCGTCGTCCCAGTCGGCGACGTGCGACTCGGCGTGGTCGGCCATCACGCCCGCGAGGGCGCCGATACGGCGGTTGTGGAAGGCGGGGTTCGCCAGCTTCCGCTGGCGCTGCCACGTCTCCCCTTCGCTCATCAGGAGGCCGTCGCCGAGCAGCGTGTCCATCGCGTCGTCGAACTGCGGCTTGCGGTAGCGTTCGGCGTCCGCGACGAGCACGCGCTCCACGTCGGCGGGGTTCGTGAGCAGGTACGTCTCGCGGGGGCCGAGGTTCAGCCGCACCACGTCGCCGTAGCTGTCGGCGCAGGCGCGCAGGAAGCCGAACGGGTCGTCCGCGAACTGGCGACCGTTGCCGAACAGGGGGTCGCCCAGCGGTCCGGGCGGCGTAACGGACATACGATTTCTGGGGGTTGAGCGGGGTTAAACGTTCGGCGGGACGAGAGCTGGGGGAGAAAACCGAAGGGGCGCTAGCGGAGTCGGAGCGTTACCGCGCGTCGAGCTGCTCGACGCGAGCGATCAGCTCGTCGACGGCCGCCTCCTGGTCGTCGGTGGCGTCGACGATGCGCTCGGTCGCGTCCTCCGTGCGGTCGGAGCGCTCGCGAACCGCCTCCAGCGACGAGGTCAGCTCCTCGACGGTCGCGGCCTGGTCGTCGGTGGTCCGCGCGACCTCCGCGACGCCCGCGGCCGCCTCGTCGACCGCGTCCGCGATCTCCTCGAGCGAGTCGAGTACCGTCTCGATCTCGGTGCCCGCGTCCTCGATGCGCTCGTGGGAGCGCTCGACCGCGGTGGTGGTCTCCGCGGACTGCGCCTGCAGCTTGTCGAGGCTCTCCGTGATCTCCTCGGTGTAGCCGCGGGTCTCGTCGGCGAGCTTCTTCACCTCCTCGGCGACGACCGCGAAGCCGTCGCCGCCCTCGCCGGCGCGGGCGGCCTCGATGTTGGCGTTGAGCGCGAGCAGGTTCGTCTGCTCGGCCACGTCGGAGATCACCTCGATGACCTCCTCGATGTCGTCCATGCGCTCGGAGAGCGCGCCGACGCTCTCGACGAGCTCGTCGCCGATCTCGACGACGTCCTCGGTCGCCTCGCGGGCGTCCTCGCTGGCGTCGAGCCCCTCGTCGGCGGCGTCGGCCGCCGCGACCGCGGCGGAGTCGACCTGGTCGGCCGTCGCCGCGACCTCCTCCATCCCCGCGGAAAAGGACTGCATCTCGGAGACGCTCTCTTCGAGGAGCTCGTTCTGCTCGTCGACGTTCTCGGCGATGTCGGCGGCCGCGGCGCTCGCCTCCTCGACCGTCTCGTCGAGGTCGCGCGCCTTCTCGTGGACGCCCGAGGAGAGCTGGTCTAAGTTCTCGGCCATCTGGTTGACGACGTCGACGACGCGGACCAGGTCGGCGCCGAGGTGATCGAACGAGTCGCGGCGGCTCGCGCGGGCGTCGAGGTTCCCCTCGCCGATCGCCTCCGCGGTCTCCCGGACCTCGGCGACCAGCTCGCCCGTGGCGTCGCGCTCGTTGACGTTCTCGGTCCGGTCGATGACGACCTCGGTCACACCCACGAGCTCGGCGGTTTCGTCGTCGTACATCGGCGTCGCGGTGAACTCGATGTGCTTCTCGTCGCCGTGGCGGTCGACCATCGTGCTCGTGTCGCGGTAGCGGGTCCGGGCGCTTCCGCATCGCTCGAGGTCGTACACCTCGTCGGCGTTTTCGGGCGCTTCGAGCACCTTGTCCGCGAGCGTGTCCGCGCGCCGGCCGTCGGGGTAGAACAGCTCCGAGGCGTAGCCGTGGCCGAGGGCGTCTCCGCGGTCGACGCCCGTGAGCGCCGCGAGCGACTCGTTCCACTCGGCGACGTTCCCCTCCTCGTCGAGGATGAACGTCGGGACCCCCGTGGCGTTGAACACCTCGGCGAAGCCGGCGCCGGCCAGGGCTCCGGCCCGGTCCGCGCCGTCCGTCTCCGCGACGCTGTACGCTCCGCCGTCCGGGTCGCCGGACTCGTCGACCGCGGCCGTGTCGGCGTCGGCCCCCGGCGCGTCCTCGACGACGACGCCCCCGTCGGGGACCGATCGGGAGTCGCCGCCTCGCCCGAAGACGTTCCGCAGGCGCTCGCGAAGTCCAGTCATGTCTACGTCACTGTCTCCCAACCGCCATGATAAACCGCACGTTCCGGTGTTCATTTTTGATAACCGGCGGGTAACGAACGAGAGGGTCGCCCGCGGGCCCGCAGCGTTCAATGGCGTCGGGCGGCTACGGCGATCCGAGACCGATGGACGCCGACGCGGTGCGCGAGCGGGCCCGCGACCTCCCGACGGAGCCGGGGGTCTACCAGTTCCGCGCGGGCGAGACGACGCTGTACGTCGGGAAGGCGCTCGACCTGCGCGACCGGGTGCGGTCGTACGCGGACCCGCGTTCGGGCCGCATCCGCGGGATGGTCGAGCGCGCCGACCGGATCGAGTTCGCGGTCACCGACACGGAGACGCAGGCGCTCCTCTTGGAGGCGAACCTCATCAAGCGGCTCCGGCCGCGGTACAACGTCCGGCTGAAGGACGACAAGTCGTACCCCTTGGTCGCCTTCTCCGACCACGAGGTCCCCCGGATCGAGGTGACGCGCGACCCCGAGGCGGGCGCGGCCGCGTACGGCCCGTTCACCGACGTGGGGCGCGTCGAGACCGTGGTGAAGGCGGTGCGGGAGGTGTACGGCCTCCGCGGCTGTTCGGACCACAAGTACGAGGGGCGCGACCGGCCCTGCCTCGACTACGAGATGGGCATCTGCTCGGCGCCGTGTACCGGCGAGATTTCGCCGGAAGAGTACGCCGAGGACGTGGCCGCCGCGCGGCGCTTCTTCGAGGGCGAGACCGGCGTCCTCGCGGACCCCCTCCGCCGCCGGATGGAGGCCGCCGCCGAGGCGAACGAGTTCGAGCGCGCCGCGAACCTCCGCGACCGGCTCGAAGCCGTCGAGGCGTTCCACGGCGAGGGCGGCGAGGCGGTCAGCGACCGGAGCGACGACCGCACCGTCGACGTGCTGGCGGCCGCGGTGGAGGGCGACACCGCCCGCGTGGCCCGACTCCACAGCGAGCGCGGGCAGCTCGTCGACCGGAGCCGGCACCGGTTGGACGCGGCGGCCGTGGAGGAAGGGTCGACCGGCGACGGAGATGCGGGCGACACGGGAGACCCCGACGCCAACACCCCCGCGGCCGTCCTCGCCGCGTTCCTCGCGCAGTACTACGCCGAGCGGGAGTTCCCGGACGCGGTCCTCCTCGCCGAGCGCCCCGCCGACCCGGACGTGGTCGACTGGCTGGAGGGCGAGGGGGTCGCGGTCCGGGTCCCCGGCGCCGGCCGGGAGGCGAAGCTCGTCGAACTCGCGCTGAAGAACGCCCGGAAGCGCGGCGGCCGCGACGACCCCGTCGGCGCGCTCGGCGACCGGCTCGGAATCTCACGCCCCGACCGGATCGAGGGGTTCGACGTGAGCCACGCGCAGGGGACCGCCGTCGTCGGCTCCGACGTGTGCTTCGTCGACGGGAGCGCCGAGACGGCCGACTACCGCCGGAAGAAGCTCACCGACCGCAACGACGACTACGCGAACATGCGCGAACTGATCCGCTGGCGCGCCGAGCGCGCGGTCGAGGGCCGCGACGACCGCCCCGACCCCGACCTCCTCCTGATCGACGGGGGCGAGGGGCAGCTGGGCGCCGCCCGCGACGCGCTCGCGGAGACGGGGTGGGACGTGCCCGTCGTCGCCCTCGCCAAGGCAGAGGAGCTGGTCGTCACCCCGACGGGTACCCGGCGGTGGGACGACGACGCCCCGGAGCTCCACCTGCTCCAGCGCGTGCGCGACGAGGCGCACCGCTTCGCCGTCTCCTACCACCAGACCGTCCGCGACGAGGTGAAGACCGTCCTCGACGACGTGCCCGGCGTCGGCCCCGAGACGCGCCGCCGCCTCCTCCGCCGCTTCGGTTCGGTCGAAAACGTCCGCGACGCCTCCCGCGCGGACCTCACCGACGTCGACGGCGTCGGCGACGCAACGGCCGACACGATCCGGGAGCGTTTATAAACAGAACTGTGGACGGCAACGGTATCTTATAAATGGACGCGGCGGTGGCGGTCGGCGCGTGCCCGTGAGCGGTCCCCCCCCGGGCCCGGGACGGCCCCCGCGGGGGGGGTGTGCCCCCCCCGGGGGGGGCGGCGGGCGGGGGGCGGGGCGGG
>NZ_JBZVGZ010000049.1:0-6640 GCF_058630335.1 Halorubrum sp. SD41 | reverse complement strand
ACCGCAGCGAGGGAGCGACAGCGACCGAGCGAGGAGCACAGCAAGGCGCGCGAGCCGTCGCGACTGGGGCTTTGGAGATCGGTATCCCAGCAGTCGGTCATTTATAAACAACCGACAGCAACACCGCAATCTGACTTATAAACGACCGCTCTCAAGACGTACTACACCCACTCCCGCTATCGATTCTCGGAGTCCACCTCTCGGCCGGCGCCGAGTTCGAACGCCACCGACTGAGAAGGTAGCAATCGGTCCCGCGCTGCTCCCGACTCAGACTCCGACCTCCGGCTCAAGCCTCGTAGTCCTGCGCCGCCAGCGCGTCCTCCAGCGCGGCGAGAACGTACTCGACGTTCTTCGGGCGAGCGGAGTAGCCCATACAGCCGATCCGCCAGATGTCGCCCTCCAAGTCGCCGAGGCCGGAGGCGATCTCCAAGTCGTACTCCTCCAAGAGGTGGTCGATGACGGCGCCGTCGTCGACGCCGTCGGGTACCCGTACCGCGTTGAGGCTCGGGAGCCAGTACTCGTCGGGAGCGTTCATCTCCAGCCCGAGTTCTTGAAGCCCCGACTTCAGCTCGCCGGCGACCTCGCGGTGGCGGGTCCACCGCTCCTCGATCCCCTCCTCGGCGACGAGCCGGAGCGCCTCGCGCAGCGCGTACACGTTGGTGATCGGCGCGGTGTGGTGGTACGAGCGGTCGTCGCCCCAGTACCCCTCAAGCAGGGAGAGGTCGAGGTACCACGACCGGGGCTGCTCCTCGCGGTCGAGCACCTTGTCCATCGCGCGGTCGTTGAGCGTGAGCGGGCTCGCGCCCGGCGGACACGAGAGGCACTTCTGCGGGCCGGAGTAGGCGACGTCGACGCCCCACTCGTCGACGCGCATCTCCACGCCGCCGAGCGAGGTGACGCAGTCGGCGATCACCAGCGCGTCGTGGTCGTGCGCGATGTCCGTCAGCTCGGGGACGTTCGGCTGGAGGACGCCCGTCGAGGTCTCCGCGTGGACGAAGCCGAACACGTCCGGCTGGTGTGCGTCGAACGCGCGCTCGACGTCGACGGGGTCGAGGGGCTCGCCCCACGGGGCCTCCACCTCGACGACGTCGCCGCCCGCGCGCTCGGCCATCGACTTCATCCGGCCGCCGAAGTAGCCGTTCGTCGGGACGAGCATCGTGTCGCCCGGCTCGACGAGGTTGCCGATCGCGGCCTCCATCGACGCCGACCCCGTCCCCGACACCGGGATCGTCCACCGGTTGTCCGTCCGGAAGGTGTACCGCAGCAGCTCCTGGACCTCGTCCATGATCTCGACGAACGAGGGGTCGAGGTGGCCGACCAGCGGCGTGCTCATCGCCTTCAGTACGCGGGGGTGGACGTCGCTCGGCCCGGGCCCCATCAGCGTGCGGTCCGGCGGCGTCAGCTCTCCGACTTCGGGCGCTCGCTCGTCGACGCCGGGCTCGGCTTGCTGGTTCGACATACCTCATACCCGGACGAGCGAACGCAAAAAGCCGACGGAAGGGGCGACCCCGAATCCACCCTAACTTAACCGTCCGCGATACGTCTCTCGGGACATGAGCGACGGTGCGGGCGAGTCGGCGTCGAACAAGGACCTCCGGACGGTGCTCGACCGGATGTCGGACGGGTTCTTCACGCTCGACGGCGACTGGCGGATCGCGTTCGCGAACGACCGAGGCAGGGAGATCCTCCGGTCCGCGATGAGCGACGACGCCGTCGGGCCGGACGGATCGGTCGAGGGCGCGAACCTCTGGGAGTCGATCCCGGGGGCGGCCGAGACGCAGTTCTACGACGAGTACCACCGGGCCATGGCGACCCAAGAGCCCGTCTCGTTCGACTCGTACTACGAGCCGCTGGACACCTGGTTCGAGGCCCGCGCGTTCCCCTCCGACAGCGGCCTCTCCGTGTACCTTCGAGACATCACCGAGCGGCGCGACTTAGAGCGGCGACAGCGGGAGAGCCTCCGCGCCATCCAGCGGCTGTACGCGGTCTCCTCGGACCACGAGCGCACGTTCGACGAGAAGGTCGAGGCGATCTTGACGCTCGGCTGCGAGTACCTCGACGTGCCGAACGGGTTCCTCACCCGCATCGAGGACGGGACCCAACACGTCGAGGCCTCTCACGCCGACCACCCGCTCTTACAGCCAGGCGAGACCTGTCCGCTCGACGAGGCGTACTGTAAGCGGACCATCGCGCGCGACACGCTGTTGACGGTCGTCGACGCGACCGAGGAGGGGTGGGCCGGCGACCCCGCACACGAGAACTTCGGGCTCGAGACGTACATCGGTGGGCGCGTCGAGGTCGACGGCGAGCAGTACGGGACGCTCTGTTTCGCCGCCACGACCCCGCGCGGCGAGCCGTTCACCGACACCCAGCGGACGTTCGTGGAACTGCTGACGCGCTGGGTGAGCTACGAGTTAGAGCGGCAGCGCGCGGCGGAGCGGCTCGAACGCGAGCGCGACCGGCTCGAAGAGTTCGCGAGCGTCGTGAGCCACGACCTCCGGAACCCGCTCACGGCCGCGAGGGGACGGGTCGACCTCCTCGCCGACGAGTCCGACAGCGAGCACGTCGAGGCGATCGAGCGGTCGCTCTCGCGGATGGAGACGCTCATCGAGGACCTGCTCACGCTGGCGCGGGAGGGCGACGACGTCGACGACCCGGAGCCCGTCGACCTCGTCGCGCTCGCGAGCGACGCCTGGAAGACGACGGACAGCGGGAGCGGAACGCTCCGCGCCGCGGTCGACGAACTCGAAATCTTGGCCGACGAGGCGCGGCTCAGACAGCTCTTCGAGAACCTGTTCCGCAACGCCGTGGAGCACGGCTCCACGAGCAGTCGGGGGGAGCCCGACGACGCCGCGGAACACGGCGGCGAGGCGGTGACCGTCACCGTCGGGCCGCTCGCGGACGGCGACGGGTTCTACGTCGCCGACGACGGGACGGGAATCCCCGAATCCGAGCGCGAGCAGGTGTTCGAGACGGGGTACACGACGGATCCCGAAGGGACCGGATTCGGCCTGAACATCGTCGCGGAGATCGCCGACGCGCACGGCTGGACGGTCCGAGCGGTCGAGTCCGAGGAAGGGGGCGCGCGGTTCGAGGTCGGCGGCGTCGAACCGGCCTGAGCCCGCGTCGCTTCGGCCCGTTCGCGCCGCGGAGACTCACTCCCCGCCGACGAAGTCCGGCTCCGTGCGCTTCTCGTCGCGCTCCGCGACCAGGTGGTCGACGAACGCGTCGAGGTCGACGTCGCCGCGCTGGTTCTCGAAGCGGTCGCGGACGGAGACGGTGCCCGCCTCCTGCTCGTCGTCGCCGACGATGACCATGTACGGGAGGCGGTCGTCGTGGCCCGCGCGGATCTTGCGGCCGACCGTCCAGTCGCGGTCCTCGACCTCGACGCGGAAGCCGGCGTCCTCCAGCTCGTTTTTCACGCGGTGGGCGTAGCCGAGCGTCTCGTCGGAGACGGGGAGGATCCGGACCTGCTCCGGCGCGAGCCACAGCGGGAAGTTGCCGTCGAAGTGCTCGATGAGGACCATGAAGAAGCGCTCGTAGCTGCCGTACAGCGCTCGGTGGATCATCACGGGCTGGTGGTCCTCGTTGTCCTCGCCCGTGTAGGTCAGGTCGAACCGGTCGGGCATGTTGAAGTCGAGCTGGACCGTGGGGCCGTCCCACACGCGGCCCAGCGCGTCCTCGAAGCCGAAGTCGATCTTCGGGCCGTAGAAGGCGCCGTCGCCGGGCTCGACGTCGTAGTCGTAGCCGCCCGACTCGAGCACGTCGCGGAGCTGGTCCTCCGCGGACTCCCAGATCTCGTCGCCCCCGACGGACTTGTCGGGACGGGTCGCGAGGGCGACCTCGACCTCTAAGTCGAGCGTCTCGACGACCTCGAAGATCATCTCGATGACGGACTCGATCTCGGCGCGGATCTGGTCCGGCCGGACGAACAGGTGGCCGTCGTCGATGGTGAACGACCAGACGCGCGACAGGCCGGACAGCTCGCCGCGCTGCTCTTTCCGGTACACCTTCCCGTTCTCGAAGTAGCGCTGCGGGAGGTCGCGGTACGACCAGTTCTGCTGGTCGAAGATGGTCGCGTGGCCCGGACAGTTCATCGGCTTCAGGCCGTACTCCTCGTCGTTGACGTCGAGGAGGAACATGTCGTCCTTGTAGTTCTCGTAGTGGCCGGACTGCTTCCACAGCTCCGTCCGGAACACGTGCGGCGTCTCGACCTCCTCGTAGCCGTGGTCGCGGTTGAGCTCGGTCGCGAAGTCGGACAGCTCGCGAAGGACCGTCTTCCCCGGCGGGTGGTACAGCGGGAGGCCGGGGCCGGTCACCGTCGGGATCGAGAAGAGGTTCATCTCCTGGCCGATCTTCCGGTGGTCGCGCTCCTGGGCCTGCTCGCGCAGTTCGAGGTACTCCTCCAGGTCGGACTCGCTCGCGAAGGCGGTGCCGTACACCCGCGTCAGCGTGTCGTTCTCCTCGTCGCCGCGCCAGTAGGCGGCCGACACCTCGAGGAGGGTCGCGGCGCCGATCTCGCCGGTCGACTCGACGTGGGGGCCCTGACAGAGGTCCTCCCAGCCGTCCTGGACGTAGAAGGTGACCTCCTCGCCGTCGGCCTCCTCGTCTAAGATCTGTCGCTTGTACTCGTTGTCGGCGTAGATCTCTTTCGCCTCCTCGCGCGACCGGACCTCGCGCTCGATGTCGTAGTCCGCCGCGATGATCTCCGCCATCTCGTCTTCGATCGCGGCGAGGTCGTCCTCGTCGACGTCGACGTCCGTGACGTCGTAGTAGAAGCCGTCGTCGGTCGGCGGGCCGATCGTCAGCGTCGCCTCGGGGTGGAGCCGCTGGAGCGCCTGCGCGAACACGTGGGCCGCGGAGTGGCGCAACACCGTGAGGTACTCGTCCGACTGGTCGGTGACGATCTCGATCCGCGCGCCGTCGTGGACCTCGGCGTGCTTCTCGACGAGTTCGCCGTCGATCTTCCCCGCGACGGTGTCGCGACCGAGCCCGGGGCCGATCTCGAAGGCGACGTCCTCGACTGTCGACCCCGCCGGAACGGTCAGCTCTGATCCGTCCGGCAGGACGACCGTCACCTCGGCCTCCGCATCGGTCTCGCTCATACAGCATCGGAGCCGGACGACCGGCATAAGCCTGTTCGATCCGCGGCGCGGTGTCACACGGTCGGACGCTCGCGGCGGTCCGCTACGGTCGCGGCAGTCCGCCGCGGCCGTCCCCGCGATCCCCGTTCCCGGCAAGTCGCGCCGCCGCTCCGGATCCCCGGATCCGGACGGAGCGATGGCAACACACAAATCCGGCGGCAACGTTTGCCGGCCTATGACCGATCATCGGGAGCCCCTGTCGTCGGTGTTGGAGACGATCGGGGAGACGCCGCTCGTCGACGTCCACGACGCGCCGGAGTCGGTGCCGGTGTACGCCAAGCTGGAGTCGTTCAACCCCGGCGCGAGCATCAAAGACCGGATCGGGAAGTACATGCTCGAACGCATGCTGGAGCGCGGCGACGTCGGCGAGGGCGGCACCGTGGTCGAGCCGACCGCCGGCAACACCGGGATCGGGCTCGCCGTCGCGGCCAAGCAGCTGGGGTTAGAGGCGATCTTCGTCGTCCCCGAGCGCTTCTCGGTGGAGAAACAGCAGCTCATGCGCGCGCTCGGCGCCGAGGTCGTGAACACGCCGAGCGACGAGGGGATGGGGCTCGCGATCGACCGCGCGCACCAGATAGCCGAGGAGCTCGACGACGCGGTCGTCCCCCAGCAGTTCTCGAACCCGCTCAACGCCGAGGCGCACTACGAGACGACCGCGCCCGAGATCGACGCGGCGCTCGACGGCGAGGTGGGCGCCGTCGTCGCCGGCTGCGGCACCGGCGGGACGCTGATGGGGATGGCGCGCTACTTCCGCGAGCGCGACCCGGACACCCACGTCGTCGCGGTCGAGCCCGCCGGCTCCGCCTACCGCGAGTTCCTCGGCGAGGACGTCGAGCACGAGGAGTACAAGACAGAGGGGATCGGCACGCACGACACCGAGCGGAACGAGCTGTTCGACCCCGACCTCGTCGACGAGATCCGAGCCATCGACGACCGCGACGTCCACGAGGAGATGGGTCGGCTCGCGAGCGAGGAGGGCCACCTCGTCGCCTCGTCGTCGGCCGCGAACGCGATCGCGGCGAAGCGCGTCGCCCGCGAGATCCGCGACGGCGCGATCGACGCCCCGCACGACGCGGTCGCCACCGTCTTCCCCGACTCCTCCGAGCGCTACCTCTCGAAGGGCGTCTACCGGAGCTTCGAGGAGTGGGAGGGGTAATTTGTGCGGGAGCGACACCGTGATCGCGAGCGGTGCGATATTTAAACAGGATCTGAGCGGCGACTGTCACTTATAAATGGGCGGCGGCGCGTGCCTGCGAGCGGCCGCCACCGGCGGCCGCGAGTCAGCTCGCGCGAGAGAGTCGGCGGTCCGGAGCGAAGCGGAGGACCGCCGACGAGGCTGGGGAGGCGTGAGGCTGCGTTCCCGCGAGCGACCGCCGGGAGCGAGCGGGAGCACGGAAGTCGCAGCCCGCGCAGCGAGCAAAGCGAGCGAGCAGGACCGTCTTCCGGCGGTGCGGTCGCGGTCGGGTGGGACTCAAAGGGGCAGCCGGGAGGCGGGC
>NZ_JBZVGZ010000048.1:0-6871 GCF_058630335.1 Halorubrum sp. SD41 | reverse complement strand
CTGAGGCGGTCGTTTTCGGGCATGAATCACTTTGAAAACGTACCGCCTCACCTTTCAATCCTTATCTGAACACCGCCACATCAGCACCCCGAACCGACTTATAAATGGACTCACTCACGACGTACTACACCTACTCCCGAAACCGATCGAGAGGCACTCTTCAGCCCCCGGACGTTTCAGGCGAATTACATCTGAAAAATAGGGGGTTCCGACAGAGCCGGGAATATAAAAGCCCGAATAATGGCGACGAGGCCCTAACCCCGTAACGCCCCTACTGGCACCCATGTCGACGTCGACGGCGAGTCCGGTGCGGCGGCTCCTCGGCGAACCGGAACGGACGGCTATCGGTGCCTCTCGCGCGGCGTTGCTCCTGCTCGCGGTGGGGTTCGGCGCCCTGTCCGCGGCCGGCACCGACGTGTCGCTCCGGACGCAGATGATCGCGTACCTCGTCGGGATGGTCGCGCTGAACCTCCCGCACGGCGGGTACGAACACTTCTCGAACCTCCGCCGGCGGGGGCTCCCGTTCGGCGCGCGGTACGTGGCGCTGTACCTCGGGTTCGTCGCCTCGTTCGTGGCGCTGTTCGTCGTCGCGCCGCTGCCCGCGCTCGCCATCGCCTTCGGGACGGCGGTCGCGAAGGGCGGCCACGGCGACCTCCGCGTGATGGACGCCTTAGTCGGCACCGATCACCTCCCGACCAGGCCGCAGCGCGCACTCGCCGCGCTGGTCCGCGGCGGGGCCGTGATGGTCGTCCCCGCCATCTTCTGGACGGACACCTTCTACGGCTTCACCGGCATCATGCTGGGCGTCTTCGACGGGCGGTTAGCGGGTCCGGCGGCGTCGAACCCCGAGGCGTTCACCACGGCGCTCGGCGGCGCGTTCGGGCTGGCGGTCCTCGCGCACCTCGGCGGCGGCCTCGCGACCAGTCTGCGCTCGACCGGCGGGGTCGGGCGTTCGTGGCTCCTCGACGCCGCCGAGACGCTGCTGCTCGTCGCGTACTTCGCCTTGGTGCCCGTCGTCGTCGCCATCGGGCTCTACTTCCCGCTGTGGTACTCGCTGCGACAGTCGGCGCGGAGCATGGTCGTCGAGCAGGAACAGCCGGACCGGACCGAGGGGGTCTCGCTCGTCGTCGCGTGGGGCGTCCTCGTCGTCGGCGCGCTGGTCACGGCGACCGTCGCGGCCGCCCTGTGGACCGTCGCGCCGAACCCGCTGGCCGGCGGCTCGCTGCTCTCCGGCGCCGTCGCCTTCTACACCATCTTCGTCTGCGTCATCGCGATGCCGCACGTCGTGGTCGGCGAGTGGCTCGACTTCGGGCGCGGGATCTGGTACGTCCCCTGACGGCGGCCGAGCGCGGCGGCCGGGAGGCGTTCCGACGCGAGCCGACCGCCCGCGGTCGACGAGATAACAAGCCCTAAAACCCGGCTCGTCGACCGATACGGTATGCCTCTGCGGTTCGCTCGGCGCCTCGGGCTCGCGGACGCGGTGACCGTGGCCAACGCCGCCGTCGGCTTCCTCGCCGTCGTCGCCGCCACGGTCGACGTCGCGCTCGCGGCCCGGCTCGTCCTCCTCGCCGCGGTCGCTGACGGCCTCGACGGCGTCGTCGCCCGGCACCGCGGGTCGACCCCCGCCGGCCCGTACCTCGACTCGCTGGCCGACGTCGCCTCCTTCGGCGTGGCGCCCGCCGCGCTCGTGGCTGCCGTGGTCCGCGACGGGCGCTCGTTCGCGACGGACCCCGTCCTCGTCGCCGCCGGGGTCGGCGCGGGGGCGGTGTTCGTCGCCGCCGCCGTCGCCCGCCTCGGCCTCTACACGGTCGACGAGGACGGCGCCCGCGAGACGGTGGGCGTCCCGACCACGCTGGCGGCGACGGTGCTCGCGGCCGCCGTCATCGCGGGGTACACCGCCCCGCTCCTCCTCGTCGCGGCGACGACGACGTTCGCGTTGCTCATGGGCTCGACGGTGACGTACCCCGACCTCCACGCGCAGGACGCCTTGGTGATGGGCGTCGTTCAGGCCGCCGTGATCCTCACGCCCGCCGGCCACATGGCGACGGACGCGCTCCCGGCGTGGATCGGCGAGGGGTTCGCGTTCGCGCTGCTGTTCCTCTCGTGCGGCTACCTCCTCCTCGGCCCGCGGTTCTACTGGGGCGACGGCATCCGCGCGCCCCCGGGCCTGCGGCGGTGAGTTCGGAACGGACAGACGAACGTTCGGAACGGACAGTCGAACGTTCGGAACGGACCGACGACCGTTCGAAACGGACCGGTGAACGGACTCGTCGGTAGCGAGCGGACTATCGTCGAAGGTCGCAGCGAAAAGCGGTCGGCGAACTCACCTCGTCGGCGGGCCGCCCTACAGCAGGTCGTCGAACTCCTTGTACCGGGTGATCTCGACGCCGTCGTCGGTGACGACCGCGACGTTGATCCCGTTGCCCGATGCGAGGTCGCGCTCGACGGCGGACTGGATCGCCTTCGCGGCGATGGTCTTCGCCTCGTCGATGGTGACCTCGTCGTCGTACTCCTGTTCGAGGACGCCGAGCGCGTACTGCGACCCGGAGCCCGTGACGGTGTACTCCTCCTCGGTCGTGCCGCCGAGGGCGTCGATGGAGTAGATGTGCGCGCCCTCGTCGTCGACGCCGCCCAGGATCGGCTGGACGACGAAGAACGCCCCGGAGCGGAGGAGGTTCCCCGTCAGGGTCGACAGCGCCTCCATCGACATGTCCTTGCCGCGGCGGGCCTCGTAGAGGCTCGTCTCGGCGCGGAGCGTCGAGATGAGGTTCTGGGCCGCCGAGACGGAGCCCGCGATGGTGAGGGCGCCGCGCGGGTGGATCTCCTCGACCTTCTGGACGTCCTTCGAGGAGACCATGCCGCCGAGGGAGGCGCGCATATCGGTCGCCATCACGACGCCGTCGTCGGCCTTGATGCCGACGGTCGTGGTCCCGGTCTTCATCTCGCCGTCCTCCTCCGCCTTCGCGGCGCGTCGC
Source organism: Halorubrum sp. SD41 (assembly GCF_058630335.1). NCBI lineage: Archaea > Methanobacteriati > Methanobacteriota > Halobacteria > Halobacteriales > Haloferacaceae > Halorubrum > Halorubrum sp. SD41. Next base: position 3,896 of record NZ_JBZVGZ010000048.1, on the reverse strand, counting down.
TCGCTGTGTTCGAACTCGCCGAGCTCCGGTCCGAAGACGGGCTGGTCGCGGCCCAGGTCGGCGGCCGGCCCGTCGGAGAGGTCGCCAGTCGGTGTTCGCATTACACGCTCGTTGGCTCGGCGCGCTGATAAAGGCAACCCTTCGGGGGCCGCCGACCGGTTCCGACGGGCCTATCCGTCGCCGGGCCGCGACCGGCCGACGGCGAGGAGGTACGGGGCTCGGATCGAGGCGGCGACGGGAGCGGCGCTCCGGGGAGATCGACGGCACGGTCGCTCCGAGTGGGTTCGGCGTAGTCGGCTGCGCAAAACGAGTCGCTACGGCGGCGCGGTCACTCCTCGGCGACGGTCTCGAACGCCTCGGTGGTGGTCTCGACGAGTCGGCCGACGGGGACGTTGATACCGAGGCGCTGACGCGCGAAGACGGCCACCGGGAACAGCGAGATCCCGGCGGCGACGGTCGCTTGGTGCAGCCCGAAGAGGGCCGCGGTTCGGATGCGGTCGAACATTGGACTTCTGCTCCAGCGGAACGCGGGGATGTATAAATATCTTCCGTGCTTGCTCCCGAGACAACCGCGCCGCAGTCTTGCGGTTTTCGGTCGTAAATTAACGATCCTGAAACTTCTCCCGTTCCGCGTCGATCGACGCGTATCCCAACCCGGATTGACCCCGTTTATCTCCATAACTTATGGGAATCCTCGTCGCCTCGTGCGCCTCGCATCGGCCCCGCTCGCCCCGTCCGTCGTCCCGCGGGGCTCGCTCCCCGAGCCGCTCGCTCCGGACCGAACGGGATATAACCGGGCGCGGGCCTACCAAATCGCGTGCAGAACGTCACGGACCGGATCCGGAACCCCTTCGGGATGCGCCCCGACTGCCCCTCGTTCGTCCCCGGCTACGGCGACGCCAACGCCGACTTCCACGTCGTCGGCGATCGTCCCGGCGTCCACGGCGGGACCGCTGCGGGCGTCCCCTTCACCGGCGAACCGTGGTCGCCCGCGTTCCTGTCGGCGCTCGCGGAAGCCGGACTGATCGGCGGGATCGCCGACGGCGTCGACCCCGACGGCGTCGCCCGCGAGGGCGACCCGAACGCGGTCGACCCCCTCCGAACCGACCGCACGTTCCTCTCGTACCTCCACATGTGCGAGAGCGAGGGGCCGCCGGACGACGACGCCTACGACGACATGGAGCGCTTCTTCGACGCGGAGCTCCGCGCCATCGCGGCCCACGTGCTGCTCCCGGTGGGCGCGCGGGCGACCGAACACGTCCTCGAGACGTACACTGCGCGGGCCTGGAAGACCGAGATCGACATGGACGCGCTCCACGGCGAGGAACTCCTCGGCGCCGGCTGGCTCGTCGTCCCGATCAAGGATCCCGCGGACTGGACCGACGGCGACGCCGACCGGCTCGTCGAGTCGCTGCGGGAGCTCCGCTCGACCGACTTCCGACGCGAGAGCGATCTCGGTCGGTTCATCGCCGGCAGCGACCCGTACCTGGTCCGCTGACGCGGCGACCGCCAGCGAGTCCGCGAACCGGTCGGTTCTCGCCCGGATGGACGTGAACTTTCCCCGGCAAAGCGGGCTATCGATGCGGAGATCCGGCAGTAATAGGTCGTATCTGCGGACGATCGTTTTCTGTCCGGCCGCAACGGAGTCATATTTGTCGCTACTGCCCGGATTTTATACCTGTCCTGTCGATATCTCAGTAGACGCCCGTTCGTTCGGGCGTCGGCCGCAGGACTGGTACTCCGCGCGGCGACTTGGTCAGTTCCGGCCCTCACCGGCCGGTTTTTCCTCGGAACACAGCGCGTCGACGTACTTCCCGACGTGGTCGTCCATCCGCCGCTTGTAGCCCGCCCGCCGCGCGAGGCGGTCGAGCTCGCGGGAGACGTACGTGCCGTACTGGACCGCCTTCTTGTCCGCGGCGTGAACCGATCCCGGTACGCGCCCGGCCGCGACGCGTCGGAGCGCGACCTTCCGCTCGTCCCCGTCCACGAGCAGGTCGTCGGGGAGCGCCAGCGCGGCGGCGACGACCCGGTCGTCGAGCAGCGGCGTCGCGGGCTCGACGCCGGCGGCGCGGAGCGCGAGGACGTCCCGCTCCAGCTGGTCGGGCAGCGTACGCACCGTCTCCGTCCGCGCCCCGCGGACGGTGTCGGCGTCGACGCGGGGGTCCTCGGCGGGGTCGACGACCTTGCTGTAGCCGCCGAACAGCTCGTCGGCGCCCTGCCCGAGCGCGAGCCGGTCGTACCCGTCGGCCGCGGCCGCCTCGGCCGTCAGGAACAGCGGTACCGCGATGGCGACGTCCATCGGGTTCCGGCGGCCGGTCGCGGCTGCGACCGCGCGGACGGCGCGCGTGAGATCCCCGTGCGTGATCTCGACGACCCGCAGGTCGCGGCCCATCGCGCTCGCGGCGTCGCGCGCGGCCGCGACGTCGTGGCTCCCCTCGAAGCCGGCGACGTAGCAGGGGGCCTCGGGGACGGCGGCCGCGACGAGCCCGGAGTCGACGCCGCCGGAGAAGGCGACCGCGAGGTCGCCTTCCTTGGACCCCGCGGAGAGGTCGTCGAGCGCCGCGCTCACCGCGTCGTCGACCGCCGACAGCGCGGTCCCCCGGTCTGCGGTCGGCCCGGAGTCGGGAAGCCCCCAGACGCGTTCGGTCCCGCTCGCCGAGACGACGCTCCCGGCCGGGACCGGTTCGGGCTCGTCGAGAGCGGTCCGGTCGAAGCTCCGCGCGTCGGGAGCGGTCGGATCCCGCCCCGTCTCGGCGTCGAGCGCCTCGCGCTCGACGAACAGCGGCTGCCGGCCGAGGACGTCGCGGACGAGGACCGGGCCCCCGAGGCTCGGCGGGTCGGCCAAGAGGCCGGCGAAGCCGCGCCCGCCGGGGAGGCGGTCGCCGTCGCGGAGGGCGTCGCGGACGCGGTCCGCGGGGGCGCCGCGCAGATCGGACGAATCGGGGGGCGTCATCGCGGTCACCGGAGGGCGTCGAGCGCGCGGAGCGCGCGGCGCTTGGCGCCGCCGCCGAACTGCCTGAGCGAGACCCGCCACGGGGTGCGCTTGCCGACGACGCTCGTCCGGCCGTCGGCGATCCCGTCGAGGATCGCGGCGGCGGAGCGCTCGTCGGCGCCCACCTCCGTCACCGCCTGGCCGACCATCTCTGAGATGTGGGCGTCGCTGCCGGCGGTCATCGGGAGGCCGTTGCGGACGGCGAACTTCTCGGCCTGTCGGTTGGAGCGCCCGGTGAACAGCCGGGAGTTGTACACCTCGACGGCGTCGGCGCTCGCCAGCTGGTCGTCGGTGATGTGCGCGGCGACGCCGTGGCGGGACTTCTGGAAGGGGTGGGGGACGACCGCGATCCCGCCCTGATCGCGGATCCGGTCGAGCGTCTCGTCGAAGGGGAGGCCGCTCTCGACTCGCTCCTCGATGCCGAACGCGAGGACGTGGCCGACCGCCGAGGTCACCTCCATGCCGACGATGCCGACGAGGCCGTAGTCGGGGGCCTTCTCGGCCGCCTCGATGCTGGCGTCGATCTCGTCGTGGTCGGTGACGGCGAGCGCGTCGAGCCCGACCGCGGCCGCCTGCTCCAAGAGGAGCTCGACCGGGTCGCGCCCGTCGTACGACAGCGCGGAATGCGCGTGAAGCTCGACCGATAGCACGTCCGTCGATTCGAGCGTGGTCATAAAAAGCGCCCCGGTCCGCGCCGCTCCACGTCGATTCGCGGCGGCTGAACCCCGCTCCGACGATGTGGTATTTAAAAACAACTGCGGTGGCGCGTGCCTCCGAGCGGCCGACAGGCCGCGAGGAGCCCGCGCGAGGGAGTCGCTGGCGCCGCCGGGGCCCCCGGAGAAGCTGGGGGGGGGTGGAAGGGGGCGGGGAAGGGAAAAGGGGTAAGAGAAGAGAGGGAATCTAA
>NZ_JBZVGZ010000047.1:0-7236 GCF_058630335.1 Halorubrum sp. SD41 | reverse complement strand
GAAGCCGCCGGCTGCCCGTGGCGCGTAGCGCCACGCTGCCGCGAGGGCGAAGGCGCGCGACGCAAGGACCGCAGGAGTGAGCGAAGCGAACGACGAGGACCGCAGCGAGCGCACCGAGCCCTCGCGGCTGGGGCTTTGGAAGTGTCGTCCGTCGATCTAATAGTAGATATTTATCACTGAGCGGCTGGGGCTTTGGAGTGCTCTCCGCGGCGAGAGCGGTTACTTATAAATAGTGGCTGAACTACCGGAGCCGGGCCCGCGAGTTCGGTGACGATACGGCTACTCGGCCCCCTGTCGGACGAGCGAACCCGCGCTGTCCCAGTTATTTATAAATCGTTCAACTCATCGCCGTCTCGGCGGCGTCGTCGACTCGGTCGGAGTCGGATCCGCCTACAACCCGATGATGTCGTCGAGTTCGACGTCGCTCACGCGGCCGCCGCACACCGCGCACTCCGCGACGTCACGGGGACCGGCCCCGCCTTCCATGTGAAGGTTGCCGCACTCGGTACACACTTCGAATTCAGCGTCAAGCATGGGGCCGGACGTTTTCGGAATCCGCCGTATATGTTTTGTGTCGGAGACGGCCGACCGCGCCGGACGGGACCGGCCGTGCCGGGCGGGGCCGACCGTGTCGGACGCGGTCGACGGTCGGCCCGGTGACGCTACCCCTTTCCGCCTCGCGGCCGAAGCGGCGACGATGACCGACGACACCGGCGACGACGCCGGAAATGATCATGACGACAACCTCTCCTTAGACCGCTTCCACGAGGCGCTCGAAGCCGAGGAGCGCCCGGTCGCGACCGCGAGCGAGGTGGCCCGCCGACTCGGAACGACGCAGGCCGCGGCCCGCGACGCCCTCGGCGCGCTCGTCGACCGCGGCGACGTGGACCGGCTCGACGTCGAGGCCGACCCCGTCGTCTTCTACCCGCGCGACTGGGGCGCGTTAGCGAGCCGCGAGCGCGTCGTGGTCTTCCCGAAGCGCCGCGAGATCGTCGTCGACCGCCCCACTCAGTACACCCGCGCGCGGCTCTCGCAGTTCGCGAACCTCGTCGACACCACCGGCACGGAGCCCGGCACGCGCGGCTACCTCTACCGGATCCGGCAGGAGGACGTGTGGGCCGCGCCGTTCGACGACGCCGACGCGGTCGTCGACGCGCTGCGCTCCGTGCTCCCGCGCCGCTTCGAACACCTCGAAGACTGGGTGCGCGACCAGTGGCGTCGCGCGCACCGCTTCCGGCTGTACACCCACGCCGACGGCTACGTGGTCCTCGAGGCCGCCTCGGAGAACCTGATGGGAAACGTCGCGGACCAGCACCTCGACGACGACCACCTCCGCGCGCCCATCTCGGACACCGAGGCGTGGGTCAACGAGGACGCCGTCGCCGCGGTGAAGCGCGCGCTCTACGACGCGGGCTATCCCGTCGAGGACGACCGCGACCTCGAGACCGGCGATCCGGTCGAGATCGAACTCACCACCGACCTCCGCGACTACCAGGCGACCTGGGTCGATGAGTTCCTCGACCGCAAGTCGGGCGTGTACGTCGGCCCGCCCGGCTCCGGCAAGACCGTCGCCGCGATCGCGACGATCGCCGCGGTCGGCGGAGAGACCCTCATCCTCGTGCCCTCGCGCGAACTCGCCGACCAGTGGCGCGAGGAGTTGCTCGACCACTCCACGGTCGATCCCGCCGACATCGGGCTCTACCACGGCGGGACCAAGGAGATCCGCCCGGTGACGATCGCGACCTACCAGATCGCGGGGATGGACCGCCACCGGAGCCTCTTCGACTCCCGCGAGTGGGGGCTGATCTGCTTCGACGAGGCCCACCACGTCAGCGCCCCCGTCTACTCCCGGACCGCCGAGCTCCAGAGCAAACACCGGCTCGGCCTCTCGGCGACGCCCGTCAGCGAGACCGGCAGCGAGGAGGAGATATACACCCTGATCGGCCAGCCCATCGGCGCCGACTGGGACGCGTTGTTCGAGGCCGGCTTCGTCCAGGAGCCCGAGGTCGAGATCCGCTACGTGCCGTGGCGCGACGAGCTGGCGCAGAGCGAGTACGCCGCCGCGGACGGCCGGGAGCGCAGACGCCTCGCGGCCGAGAACCCCGCGAAGATAGAGGAGATCCGATACCTGCTGGCCGCCCACCGCGACAAGAAGGCGCTCGTCTTCGTCGAGTACCTCGATCAGGGCGAGGCGATCGCCGACGCGCTCGGCGCCCCGTTCATCAGCGGGGAGACGCCGCACCACGAGCGCGCGGAGCTGTTCCGGCGGTTCCGCGCGGAGGACGGTGGCACCGCCGACACTGCTGGCACCGACGACGGCCTCGACGTCCTCGTCGTCTCCCGCGTCGGCGACGAGGGGATCGACCTCCCGAACGCCGAGCTCGCGGTCGTCGCGAGCGGCCTCGGCGGCTCCCGGCGACAGGGGTCGCAGCGCGCCGGCCGGACGATGCGGCCGACCGGCTCCGCGCTCGTCTACGTCCTCGCGACCCGGGGCTCCAGCGAGGAGGAGTTCGCGCAGCGGCAGATGCGCCACCTCGGCCGGAAGGGCGTCCGCGTCCGCGAGACGAATATCGCGGAGTAGCCCGCGACTCGCTCCCCGCGACCCGACCCCCTCGGCCTCCGGAGCGAGTCGAACCGAATCGGCGGGTCAGATCGAGTCCGCGAGGTGCTCGGCCGCCTCCTCGATCTCCCCCTCGTTCTCGACGAACCGAACGGGTGCGTTCTGGTCCCTCGCGTACTGGAGCGCCGCGGACCGGTTGAGGTCCTGCTCGAAGTCGATCCGGCGTTCGGTGACCCCGTTGAGGTCGCGGTCGCTCTCTCGTCGCCGTTCGAGGATCGTCGCCGGCTCCGCCTCCACGAGGACGAACGCGTCAGGCGAGACGTCTTGGAGCACTTCGACCGGTAACCCCTGGACGTAGCCGGTCCGCGTTTCGACCGCGAGGTGCGTCGAGAGGATCACGTTCGTCGTCTCCGCCTCCTCGGCGACGAACTCGCCCGCGCGACGCTGGAGGCGACGCGTTTCGGTCTGCGAGAGCGTGCCGAGTCGGGCCCGCTCGGTCGTGATGCCCATCGCCGCCGCCTGTTCGAGCATCACGTCACCGAAGTTGATCAGCTTGTACCCGTCTCCGAGTCCGCGTCGGACCGCCTGGCAGACGCTGGAGAGGCCGACGCCGTTGACTCCCGACACGAGCGTGACGGACATCAGAAGCTCACCTCGTTCTCCTCGCCCCCCGGGGTCCCGCCGCGGTCGTCGTAGTACCGGCGGCCGATGAACTGTGCGCCGACGAGCATCATCAGCGTGTCGTAGAGGGCGTCCGCGGAGTCGAACGTCTCGACGTCCGATCGGTCGATGACCGCCCGGATCGTCGTTGACTCTCCGTCCGGCGGCGACAGCTCCGTGTCACCGACCGTCTCAACCACCTCGTCCCGGGGCGCCGGAAACTCCAGCTTCCTCGCGAACAGGTCGCGCGTCTCTGGTAAGCACATACATACCATACGACAGCGCACGCGAGGATAAGTGCACATGTGACTCGGGTCGTCACGGTTTCTCCGAGGCGTTCCCTCCCGGCCCGGGGCGGGTCCGCGCGATCGCTCGCGGAGCGTCGGCGGGCGAAGCTTTCAACACCCGCTCCGGCGACTTCGCGACATGGACGCCGACGAGCCTTCGCCCGCCGCCGACAGGGACGCCGAGCCCCCGACCGTCGCGGAGGCGGTCGTCGACGCCATGCTCGACCGCGGCGTCGACACCGTCTTCGGCATCCCCGGAAAGCAGACCCTCCCGCTGAACCGGGCGCTCGCCGACCGCGACGCGCGGTTCGTCGTCGCCCGCCACGAGACCGCCGTCCCCCATCAGGCGTGGGGGTACGCCGAGACGAGCGCGCCGGGCGCGATGGCCGCCACCTGCGTCGTCCCCGGCCCGGGCGACACGAACGCGATGAACGGGCTGAAGAACGCCCTGAACGACTGCGTCCCTCTCCTCCACCTCGCCGTCGAGACGGAGCGCTCAGTGCGCGGCGGCGACGGCATCCACGAGACGCCCCCGGAGACGTACGACACGGTCGTCAAGGAGAACGTCCTCGTGGACTCGCCCGCGGGCGCGGTCCCCGCGGTCGCCGAGGCGATCCGGACCGCCCGCGAACACCCGCAGGGCCCGGTCCGCGTCGGGATCCCGAAGGACGTCCTCGCGGGCCGCACGCCCCAGCCGGCGGTGGGCGACCGCGGCCCCTCGCCACCGCCGGCTCCGCCCGCGGAGGCGGTCGCAGAGGCCGCCGACCTCTTGACCGACGCGACGGCGCCCGTCGTCCTCGCCGGCGGCGGCGTCAGGCGGTCGGGCGCGAGCGACGCGCTCCGGGCGGTCGCCGAGTCGTTCGACGTGCCCGTCGCGACGACGTACAAGGGGAAGGGGACGCTCCCGGAGTCGCACCCGCTGTCGGCCGGCGTCCTCTGTGGCGGCGCGAGCGCGGAGCTCCGCGACCTCCTCGCGGGCGCCGACGTCGGCCTCGTCGTCGGCTCCGATCTCGACGCGGTCGCGACCGCCTCGTGGTCCGTCTCGATGCCCGATACGCTGGTCCACGTCACGCTCGACGGCGACGACGTGGGGTTCGGCTACGAGACCGACCTCGGCGTCGTCGCCGACGCCGACCGCTTCCTCCGCGCGCTCGACGAGGAATTCGCCGACGAGCGCACGCCGCCTCGCGACCGCGACGGCGCCGAGCGCGCCGAGGCGGTCCGCGCGGCCGACCGCGGCCGGTTCGCGGCGCTCTCCGAGGGCCGCGGTCCCGACGACCCGCTCCGCTCGGTCGAAGTCCTCTCGGCGGTGCGCGACGCGGTCCCCGACGAGGCGGTCGTGACCGCCGACGCGGGCGGGTTCCGGCTGTGGACGCTCGTCTCGTTCCCCGCGTCCGGGCCGCGCTCGTACGTCAACCCGGGCTCGTGGGCGACGATGGGCACCGGCGTCCCGTCCGCGATCGGCGCCAAGCTGGCGAACCCGGACCGCGACGTGGTAGCGCTCACCGGCGACGGGGGGCTGATGATGTGCGTTCACGAACTTCACACGCTTGCGAGCGAGGGGATAGACGTCACCGTCGTCGCGCTCAACAACGACGACTACGCGATCATCAGCGAGGAGGCGTCGCGATCGTACGAGTTCTCCGAGGGCGCCTACGGCTGGGCGGAGACCGGGCTCGACCTCGTCGCGGTCGCGTCGGGCATGGGCCTGCCGGCCGAGCGCGTCCGCGAGCGCGACGCCGTCGGCGACGCCGTCGAGCGCGCTCGGACTCGGGACGGGCCCGCGCTCGTCGAGGTCGTCACCGACCCGAACGAGCCGCAGGCGAGCGAGTGGATGACCGGGGCGCGACCGGGCGAGTAGCCACTCGGTTTCACGCCGGGCGTTTCCGACATCTGAAGCGATCTATATGGGCGCCGGCTCCCGAGTTGGCGTATGAGAAACCCGTGGGTTCACGACGATGTCCCGGACGATCCCGGAAGGGGCTACGACGGTCCCGTCCGCCTGCTGGCGGCGTTCATGTGGGGCTCGCTGGCGCTCCTCGTCGGCGGGTTCGTCCTGCTCTCCGGAGCGGGCGTCGTCGACCTCGCCGACGGCGGATCCCTCGGCGAGGTCGTGACCGGAGTCGTCGCCGCGCTCGCGGTGGCGTTGGCGCTCCCCGTCCTCTTGAAGCTGCTCGCGATATCGCGCGCGCTCGCCGCCCTTGCGTTCCTCGTCACGGGCGCGTCCGTCGGTCGGTTCGTGATCGCCCGCGAGCCCGAGCGGTTCCGGGCGCTCCTCGACGCGCGCGACGGGCTGGCCGAGAACGCGGGCGCGCTCGGTGACCTCTTCGACGTCGTCGACTCGCTGTCACCTGCGATGACCGACGGCGCGACGGCGGTCGTCGACGGCGCGATCGCCGCCGTCATCGCCTTCCCGGCCGCGTGATCCGGTCGTGCCGGCGGGTCGAACTGTCGCTTTCGCGGCGCGCGCGACGGGACGTGAGCCTTAACAACTCTCGTTGTGAATCCCGTCCATGACGCATCCGAACGACGTCGCCGTCGGGATCGTCGGCCTCGGCGGTATCGGGTCCCACCACGCGACGAAGCTGGTCGAACGCGGCGCGAACCTCGTCGGCGGGATGGACATCGACGCGGACGCCCGCGCGCGGTTCCACGAGGAGTTCGACCTCCCCGCCTACGAGGAGGAAGCGGCCCTCTACGAGGCGTGCGATGCCGTGCTTATTACCACGCCGAACCGCTTCCACGAGGAGTACGCGACCACGGCGCTGGAAGCGGGCCTCGACGTGCTCTTGGAGAAGCCGCTGGCGCACACGCTCGAGAGCGCCGAGCGCATCGCCGAGGCCGCCCGCGCCGCCGAGGGGTTCTGTATGGTCGGGTTCAACAACCGGTTCGCGGAGCCCGTTCGGGTGATCAAACACTACCAAGACGAGGGGCGGTTCGGCGAGACGACCCACGTCGAGGCGAACTACGTGCGCCGGCGCGGGGTTCCCGGCCGCGGCTCGTGGTTCACGTCGGCGGACGTCGCCGGCGGCGGCTCGCTCATCGACATCGGCGTCCACGCGATCGACCTAGCCCTCTACTTCCTCGACCATCCCGAGGTCGTCGAGGTCTCCGGCGAGACGCGCTCGGAGTTCGGCGGCCGCGACGACTACGCGTACGTCCACATGTGGGGCGACGACAACGGTCCGGAGGGGTTCGACGTCGACGACTCCGCGTCGGCGTTCATCCGCGGCGCCGACGGCTCCACGGTGTCGCTGGAGGTCGCGTGGGCGACGAACCGCCCGGCAACGGACGAGTTCGTCGTTCGCGGCACCGAGGCGGGCGCGACGTTCGACCGCGGCAGCGACGACCTCACCATCCACGAGGCTGGCGTCGGCGGGGGCCACCACCTCACGGACGCGACGGTCGAGACGCGCGAGGGCGACGCCCACGCCGCCGAGCAGGCGACCTTCCTCGAAGCGGTCGCCGCGGGCGAGGCGCCCGCGATCAACACCGTCGAGGAGGGGTTACGCGTCCAGCGCGTCATCGACGCCATCTACCGGTCCTCGGAGACCGGCGCGGCGGTCCGGCTGGACTGAGCGGCCCCGTTGAAACCCTCTACAAGAACCATATTCGGCCCCAGTTCCGTTCAATATAGAGGAAGGGATGAGCGATAGCGGGAGTGAGTATCGCAGATCGATGGCGACGAAAACGTATTTAAATAGCCACGAGCGACGGCGACGAGGGGCT
>NZ_JBZVGZ010000046.1:0-7369 GCF_058630335.1 Halorubrum sp. SD41 | reverse complement strand
GGCGACGTAAGCACCGGAGGGAGCGAGCGAAGCGAGCGACTGAGGAGCGCAACGAGCGTACTGCGGCCTCCCGGCTGCCCCTTTGAGCCCCACCCGACCGCGACCGCACAGCACCTCACGCCTCCCCAGCCTCGTCGCTCGCGCTTAAGAGCGCTCGCGACTCCCTCGCGCGTGCTGTCTCGCGGCCGCCGGGGGCGGCCGCTCGCAGGCACGCGCCACCGTAATTGGTCTCGATCAGCGTAGCGCGGATCGGCTACTGTGGGGTTTAAAAATGGAAAAATACCGAACCGCTCGCGCGCCGTTCAGACGAGCCGTTCCGCGATACGCGCCGCGCCGTCCGCGGCCGCGAGCGCGGGCTCGTCGGGCGAGACGACCTCGACGTCGCGGTCGAGCTCGTCGCTGAGGCGCTTCTCGAACTCCTCGGTGAGCCCGGGGATACACGCCATGCCGCCGGTGACGGCGAGGGGGCGCCCGAGCGCCAGCTGGTAGGGCTTCATGTGGTCGTTCGCGAGCTCGGGGAGGAACTCGTTGGCGACGACGTCGACCGCCTCGTCGATGTAGCGGTCGATCGGCTCCTGAACGCCGCGGTCGACGGTGAACTCGTGGCTCCCGCCCCCGGGCTGTTGAACCACGTCCGTGAACGGCTCGAAGTCGTACACGTCGCCGTGCTGCTCTTTGTACTCCCGGGCGGTCGTCCGGTCGATGTGGACCCGCCCTTGGGTCTCCTCCTCGACGGCGGCGACGATCCGGCGGTCGACCTCGTTGCCCGTCACCGAGCCGGTCGAGAACGGCGAGAGCTGCTCGCCGCGCCGGTAGGCGCACGCCTCCATCGTCGTCGAGCCGAGGTTCACCGAGACGAACACCTCGTCGATCGCGTCGAGGTCGTCGCCGTAGGCGGGGATCGCCCCGCACAGCGACTCGGGGTAGCTCCGCGTCTCGACCTCGCCGATCGACGAGCCCTCGATCACCGACTTGAGGTTCTCGACGCCCGCCTCGTTGTCGATGGTCGGCACCGCGTAGACGACCGCGCTGTCCGCGGGCACGTCGTGGGCGTCCACGACCGCCTCGAAGAAGCGCTCCGCGTCCGCGACGCTGTCGTCGTCCTCGGGGAGCCCCGAGCGCAGCATGAAGCGCACGCGGTCGGGGTACTCCACCGCGGCCTCCTCGCCGAACAGCACCTTCTCCTCGCCGGTGATGGCGTCCTCGTAGGTCGCCAGGCAGGTCAGCACCGAGTGGCGCTCGCGGCCGCCCCGTCCGTCGGGGACGTCGAGCACCGTGCGGGTGCTGCCCAGTTTCACGCCGACCGCAGCCGATTCGTCCGATTCGTTGATGTCCGTGGATTCGTCGTCGCTCATTGGTCACTCGCACACGAAGCGATCCGGACGATGGAGACGAGGCTGATCCGGTGGTCCGCGGGCGTGAACGGCCGGTCGCGCGTGGGGGCGTCGAACCCCTCCAGCCGGCGCGAAAGCGCCGCGACCGCGTCGTCGCCGACCCAGTCGATCTCGCCGTAGTAGGACAGCGCGTCCCGGCTCCGCACGTGGCCGCCGACGTCGACGAGGTAGCCGAGCCACTCGCCGATCTCGCGTTCCGCCGCGGGCGACGCCGGGATCGCCGTCAGGTACGGCCGATCGCCGCTCTCGCCGCCGTTCAACCGCGCACCACGCTGACGCTGGAGCAGCTCCGTGAACGCGGCCGAGCGCGCCGCCTGCTCGGCCCGGTTCCGGTTCGGCCGCCGGAGCGCCCGCTCCCGAGGCGCTCCGTCCGCACCGTCTCGCGGCGCGTCCGCGATCCGGCGCAGCTCCCGTACGTCGTATCGTCGTGGATTCAGACTCATGTTTCCGTCCGTCGTTCGCGTCCGTACCCGAACCCTCTCGGCGGGGTTATATGATAGTTGGCTCTCAGTTATCAGCCGTGAGAAACTACGACCGAGGTCGCTTCACGGACCGAGGCGGCCGCGGGAAACGCCGTTACCGACGGCGCGGCGCCGGCGTCACCGGTCGTCCGGCTCGGCCCACGGGAGGGGCTCGGTACACCAGTGACAGAAGTCGAGGTCGGCGTCGACCGCTTTGCCGCAGTTGGGACAGGTGACCTCCAGCGGCTCCCCGTCCTCGGCGTCCACGGCCGCGGCCGGCGGGGACTGGCCGCTTCCCGGCCCGTCGTCGTCGTCCGCGTTCGCGCCCCGCCGCCGCATCGCCTCGGCGGCGGCGTCGACGCGGTCGCGCTCGGCTGCGTCCGCCCGCCCGACGAGGTACGCGTCGAGCGCCGACAGCGCGGAGAGGAGGACGATGGGGAGCGCCACGTCGGTGGGGACCGCGGCCGACACCGCCGCGAGGTCGGCGAAGGGGTCGACCGGTTCGACGTCGTACAGCGCGAACAGCGCGACCCCGCCGCCGACGATCGTCAGGTGCCACAGCAGCGCCCGCCCCCACCGTCGCAACGAGAGGTGGCCGAGCCCCGGAAAGACCAGCGCGAGCAGGGCCGCGAGGACGGGGCGCAACTGGTTTCGCATACGGCTCGGCTTCGGCCGGCCGGTACTTAGGCCTGCGGTGTCGGCGGCGACGGTTTCCGATTGCGCCCGCGCGCGCTCCGTCCGGGATAACAACCGTTAATCGCGGTCCGCTCGTCGACGCCCACATGAGCAGCCAGCGGGCGACCGCGTTCGTCCCCGGCCACGTCACCGCCTTCTTCAGCGCGCACCCCGCCGACGACCCGGCGGTCGCCGGCTCGCGCGGCGCCGGCGTGACGCTCACCGACGGCGTGACGGTCCGCGTGTCGGTCCCGGACGGCGCGGTCGACGCGACGGCGGGTGACGGCGACGCGAGCGACGGGATCGGTTCGCGCACTATCGACGGCGAATCCGGGTCGATCGGCGCGGTCGACGACGTCCTCGCCGAACTCGACGCGTCCGGCGCCGACGTGGCCGTCGAGACCGACCTCCCGATCGGCGCCGGCTTCGGCGTCTCGGGCGCCGCGGCGCTGGGGGCCGCGCTCGCCGCGAACGACGCGTTCGACCGCGGCCGCTCCGAGAACGAGCTCGTCGGGACCGCCCACGCGGCGGAGGTCGGCCGCGGGACCGGCCTCGGCGACGTGGTCGCGCAGGCGCGCGGTGGTGTCCCCGTCCGGCTCGAACCGGGCGCGCCGGGAGTCGGCGAGCTCGACGGCGTCCCGGCGACCGCGCGCGTCGAGTACGTCACGTTCGGCGAACTGTCGACGGAGGCGGTGTTGGGCGGCGACACGACTGCGCTCTCCGCCGCCGGGGAGGACGCCTTGACCCGGCTCCGAGCGGACCCGCGGCTCCCGACGCTGATGGACGCGGCCCGCGGGTTCGCCCGCGACGCGGACCTCCTCGCGCCCGAGGTGGCCGAGGCGATCGCGGCGGTCGACGCGGTCGCAGGCGACGACTCCGACGACCTCGGCGCCGCCATGGCGATGCTCGGCCGCACCGTCTTCGCGCTCGGGACCGGACTCTCCGACGCGGGGTACGAGCCCGAAGCCTGTCGGATCGACGCCGCGGGCGCAAGACTCGTCGACGAGCGCGGCCGGGAGTAAGGACTTTGTTTCGGTCGGCCGGAATAGCGGTATGGCCGAATCGCTCCGTTCGTTCTTCGACGAGCTCGAAACGCCGGACCGGCATCTCGTCCTCCTGAACCGGTCGTCGCCGGACCCGGTCCGGAACCTGCTCGACTCGCTGCTCGACGGCCAGCCCGTCTCGATCAGCGAGGCCGGGGCCGACTCCGGGGCGGACGACGACGTGGTCGCGCTCGTCGAGGACGGGTCGATCGTCGCGCGCTCGACCCTCGACGAGCTGCTCGAATCGGTGCTGCTCATCAACTCCGACCTGTACAAGACCGGCGGGATCGACCTCGACGAGGTCGCGCTCCCGGCCGTGTTCGAGGGACTCGACGAGGTGCCGTTTCGGGTCCGCGGCTACCCCACCTCGAACAAGGAAAAACTCCTCCTCATCATCATCTCGCGGGTGATAGAGCGGATCGCGGCCGAACGCGGGGACGGCACGCTTCGGGCCTCCTTCCAGCGGCTCTCGCGGATCGACGACGAGCGCGGTACCCGGGAGGTGTACGAGCGCGTCGCCGGGACCGGCGTCGACGTCCACGTGTACGGCGTCGGGGACGCTGACTCGCTCTCGGGGCTCCCGATCACCGTCCACACCGGGACCTCCTACCCGTATCAGCGGTCGTGGTTCGTCGTGTTCACGCCGCCGGACGGCGGCGACGGCGACCACGTCGCGCTGCTCGCGCTCGAAGACGAGCCGAACGTCTGGGACGGCTTCTGGACGTTCCGCCCGGAGCTCGTGACGCGGATCGAGCGGTACATCGCGGAGGAGGTCTGAGGCGGACGGATAGCGGAAACTCGTCGGATTGAGGGACCGACTTTGATTTATGATCATTCCGCGGTGGCGCGTGCCGACGAGCGCCCGCAGGGCGCGAGTCGCACGCGCGAGGGAGTCGGGCGCTCCGAGGGCGACCGAAGGGAGCCTGAAGGATGCGCCCGACGAGGCTGGGGAGGCGTGAGGTGCGGTTGCTGTGCGGGGCGGGGTTGGGACTCAAAGGGGCAGTCGCGAGGCGGGCGCAGGCGACGTAAGCACCGCAGGGAGCGAACGAAGTGAGCGACCGAGGAGCGCAGCGAACGTGCGCCCACCTCGCGGCTGGGGCTTTGGCGGTGTTCACCGCCGATCCGCACTCGACCATTTATAAGCGAGCGGCTGGGGCTTTAGAGGCATTCTCCGTCGATCCAGCAGCAGCCATTTATAAGCGAGCGACGAGGGTGAGGAACGCACTCCCCACTGACTACACTCTCGAAACGTATCCCGCCACCGCCGACGAACAAAGCTTTACCGCGTCGCCCGCCTAGCTCCGGCAAATGGTACTCGACGACCTCGGCACGTCCCTGCGGAGCAGCCTCGACAAGCTCCAGGGGAAGTCCCGACTCTCCGAGAGCGACGTCGAGGAGATCGTCAAGGAGATCCAGCGCTCCCTCCTCTCCGCCGACGTCGACGTCTCCCTCGTGATGGAGCTGTCGGACTCGATCAAGTCTCGCGCGCTCGAAGAGGAGCCGCCGGGCGGCACCACCGCGAAGGACCACGTCCTCAAGATCGTCTACGAGGAGATGGTCGAGCTGGTCGGCGACTCCACCGAGCTCCCGCTGGAGAACCAGACGATCCTCCTCGCCGGCCTCCAAGGGTCGGGGAAGACCACCTCCGCGGCGAAGATGGCCTGGTGGTTCTCGAAGAAGGGGCTCCGCCCCGCCGTCATCCAGACCGACACCTTCCGCCCCGGCGCGTACGATCAGGCGAAGCAGATGTCCGAGCGCGCCGAAGTCGACTTCTACGGCGACCCCGACGCCGACGACCCGGTCCAGATCGCCCGCGACGGGCTCGAAGCGACCGAAGACGCCGACGTCCACATCGTCGACACGGCCGGGCGCCACGCGCTCGAAGACGACCTCATCGCCGAGATCGAAGAGATCGAGGGCGTCGTCGACCCCGACCGCTCGCTGCTCGTCCTCGACGCCGCGATCGGCCAGGGCGCCAAGGAGCAGGCCCGGCAGTTCGAGGAGTCGATCGGCATCGAGGGCGTCGTGATCACCAAGCTCGACGGGACCGCGAAGGGCGGGGGCGCGCTGACCGCGGTCAACGAGACCGACTCCTCGATCGCCTTCCTCGGGACCGGCGAGACCGTTCAGGACATCGAGCGGTTCGAGCCCTCGGGGTTCATCTCCCGGCTGCTCGGGATGGGCGACCTCAAGCAGCTCTCCGAGCGCGTCGAGCGCGCGATGCAGGAGACCCAGGAGGAGGACGAAGACTGGGATCCGGAGGACATGCTTCAGGGGGAGTTCACCCTGAAGGACATGAAGCGGCAGATGGACGCGATGAACAAGATGGGGCCGCTCGACCAGGTGATGGACATGATCCCCGGGCTCGGCGGCGGGATGATGGACGAGCTGCCCGACGACGCGATGGACGTCACCCAAGACCGGATGCGCCGCTTCGAGCGCATCATGGACTCGATGACCGAGGAGGAGCTGGAGAACCCCCGCGTCGTCGGCCAGTCGCGCACGGAGCGGATCGCCCGCGGCTCCGGTACCGACGAGGAGACGGTCCGCCAGCTCTTAGAGCAGCACTCGATGATGGAGGAGACGATCGGCCAGTTCCAGGGGATGGGCGAGGGCGACATGCAGCGCATGATGAAGAAGATGGGCGGCGAGGGCGGCGGCCTCGGCGACATGATGGGCGGCGGCAAGGGGCCGTTTTAAGTAGTAACTCCGTCGAAATCCCGCCCTTCAGACGGATTCTTGCCCGAGATGGCCGGTCGGTAAGAACCGCGTAGCAGGGGAGACGACGTTCCACTGGAATCACAGTGGGCCATCATTTAGTATCGATAGCGGGAACACATCGGCTATGGTCCCCTATGTCAGCGAGGTTCTGTTCAACGAGCCACAGGGCCGGCCCGTCTCACTCGTCCAGTTCGGGGCGTCGGTCTGCTACCTGTGTCTATTCGTGTATACATGGAGCGTCGGCGAGGCTGAAGCGGTAGTCCCGTGGGTACTGTTCTTTATCGTCGGAACCGCGCTGTCCGGAATTGCCGAATCGCTTCCGAAAACCCGACGACAGGCGGCCGGTCTACTGCGCCTCACGGCCGTCCTCGTATTGGCCTGTTTTCTCGCCATTCTGTTCCTCGCCCCGGAGTACGTCATCGGGTGACGGACGGTCGTTCTTACCACTAGGCAGGTCCACGGTCCGTCGGCGTGTGGATCTCCCGTACTGAGCGAATCCGACGAGGAACACACGAAAAGAGGGAATTCAACGGAGCCAAACAGTGTCTCATCAGCAAACAGATTGTGTATTTATAAATCACTGCGCGGTGCCGGTGGTGCTCAAGCACGAAGTTCAGCCGGTTGTTTATAAATCGTCGCGGTCGCGGCGGCAGTGAATCTCTCCAACTTCCCGGCCGCTCGCTTATAAACGGTTGCTGGCAGATCGGCGGAGGACGTCTACAAATCCCCAGCCGCGAGGAGGGCGCACACTCGTTGCGCTCCTCGCTCGTTCGCTCCGCTCACTCGCTGCGGTGCTTACGTCGTCTGCGCCCGCCTCGCGGCTGCCCCTTTGAGTCCCGCCCCGCACAGCACCGCGACCGCACCTCACGCCTCCCCAGCCTCGTCAGCCGGCCTCCGCTTCGCTCCGGCCGGCTGACTCCAGCGAGGGACCGAAGGTCCCTCTGGCAGCCGGCGCGTAGCGCCGGCGGCCTCGCCCGCGCCTCCCCCGGGGCGCCCGGCCCCCCCCGGGGGGCCGCCCAGGGGGGGGGGGGGCCCCTCTTTCTTCCCCCAAAAAAAGTGATTTCCCCCAAAACAG
>NZ_JBZVGZ010000045.1:0-11693 GCF_058630335.1 Halorubrum sp. SD41 | reverse complement strand
TCCTCCCCCCTTTGTTCTTCCCTGCGGGTGCGCCGGGCGCCCGCCCCCCGGGCTTTCCGGGGCGCGGGCCGCCCCGCTACTTACGTCCCCTGCGCCGCCCTGCCCGCTGCCCCTTTGAGTCCCACCCAGCACCGCACAGCGACCGCGCCTCACACCTCCCCAACCTCGTCAGTCGCCTCCGCTTCGCTCCGGCGACTGACTCCCTCGCGCGGTCGGTTCGCGCCGCTCCGCGGCGCTCACCGGCGCACGCCACCGCACCGCGCGCTTATTTATAAATGATCGCGTGTCGTTGCCGCGGTCGCGGCCGTGGTCGGACCGCGTCAGTCGTCGTCGGCCGCGGCGGCGCGGTTCCGGATCTCGATCCGGTCCTCGATTTCGGGGTCGATGCCGTGTTCGCGGGCGTACGCTGCCAGCACCTCGTACTGGATGTCGGCCTCGTCGATCCGGTGGCGCTGGGCGAGCGTCGGGTACTCGTGTTCGGAGTGGAGCAGGTACTCCGAGACCGCGACCGTGTAGCGCGCGTCGGGGTCGATGGGCTCGCCGCCGACGGCCGCCTCCAGGATCAGCTCGGCGTCGTCGTCCCAGACGACGCGCGCGTTCGAGACGTGGCCGTGCCACCAGTCGTCCTCGCCGAAGTCCACGTCGGGCGCGGCCATCTCGCGGAACACGTCGTGGAGCTCCGCGCCGGTGACCGAGGCGAGCGCGACGGGTTCCTCGAACGGGATCAGCGAGATCAGGTCGGCCTTCGTCACGTCGCCCGCCCACGGGTCGCCCTGCCGGAGCCCGCCCGCGTTCGACAGTCCGACGTCGGCGTCGTGGACCCATCGGAACGCGTCCGCGACGAAGTTGCCGACGCGGCACTCCCCGCCGTGGACCACGTCGCCCGACCGCTCGATCGGCTCCTCGACGACGTCGACGGTCTCGTCGAGGTCGGCCGCGGCCATCCGCTCCGCGAGCGCGTCCGCGAGGTCGGGCGCGGGGTCGGCCCCGTCGGGCTCGTGGAGCGTCGCCGCCGGGGGGTCGGCGTCGAGGTCGATCTCGGCCACCGTCTCCCCGTTGACCCCCGGCCGGACGAGGCGGGTGCCGTCGACGAGGTCGTTCCGGCGGCTGTGGACGTGCCCGCCGAGGACCGCGTCGACGTCGAGCTCGCGCGCGAGGTCGTCGTCGCCCGCCCCGAGGTGCGAGAGGACGACGACGTGATCGAGGGGGTCTGTACCCATGTCTTCCTCCCCGCGCTCGGCGACCGCGGTCCGCATCTCGACGAGCGCGTCGCGGGCGGCCGACATGGGGTCGTCGAAGGAGAGGTCGGCGGCCATCGGGTTCAGCGAGTCCGTCGCGGGGTCGGTGACGCCGACGAACCCGACAGTCTCCCCGTCGACCTCGCGGGTCGCCCACGGGACGACGCCCTCGGCGCGGCCGAACGGCTCGCCGTCCTCGTCGCGGACGTTCGCGGAGACGAACGTCGCGGGGGAGTCGCCGACGAGGCCGCGGAGCGCGTCGGGCCCGTAGTCGAACTCGTGGTTGCCGAACGTGTCGAAGACGGTGTCGGTCGCCTCGTAGAAGTCGAGGACCTGCCTCCCGGTCGCGACCAGCGAGAGGACGCCCGGCGCGGTCGTGTCGCCCGTGCCGACGACCGCGGCGTCGGGGCCCGAGAGCGCCCGGATCCGGCCGGCGAGGCGGGCCGCCCGCTCGGGAGCGTCGAAGACGTTCTCGATGTCGGAGTAGTGAACGAGACGGACCATTCGTTGAGCGAAGGGAGGGGCGAGCCGGGCTTAAAAAGCGCGGAGTCGGTCCGCCGCTGCGGTCTCTCGGTCGTTACCCCGTGATCCCCGCTCGCACACCCGCACGACATTGAAAGCGCTTTTATGGATGTCCGGACTACGTCGCTTCACAGCCTCTGTGGGGTTGATGATGTGCCGTGCCGTTAGGGACCGACCACGGTACGGGCACGCGAGCCCGCACGGAGGACAGGTGAACAACATATGCCCGTTTACGTAGACTACGACACCCCGGCGGACCTCGCGGAGCGATCCCTCGAAGCGCTCGAGGTCGCCCGAGACACCGGCACAGTGAAGAAAGGAACCAACGAGACCACCAAGGCCGTCGAGCGCGGCAACGCCGATCTGGTCATCGTCGCCGAGGACGTCTCCCCCGAGGAGATCGTGATGCACCTCCCCGAGCTCGCCGAGGAGAAGGGGATCCCCGTCGCCTTCGTCGACACGCAGGACGAGGTCGGACAGGCCGCCGGCCTCGAGGTCGGCTCGGCCGCCGCCGCCGTCGTCGACGCCGGCGACGCCGCCGACGACGTCGAGGACATCGGCGAGAAGGTCGCGGAGCTCCGATAACCACCCATGAGCGCAGAAGAGGGCACCGGCGACTCGACGACCGCGGAGGTCATCGAGGTCGTCGGCAAGACCGGGATGCACGGCGAGGCCATGCAGGTCAAGTGCCGCATCCAGGAGGGATCGAACCAGGGCCGGATCATCACCCGGAACGTCCTGGGTCCCGTCCGCCTGGGCGACGTGCTCCAGCTGCGGGAGACCCAGCGCGACGCCGACTCCATCGGAGGCCGATAACCAATGGTCGAGACACGTACCTGCGACTACAGCGGTGAGGAGATCGAGCCCGGCACGGGCACGATGTTCGTCAAGAAGGACGGCACCGTCCTCCACTTCGTCGACTCGAAGGCGGAGAAGAACTACCTCCTCGGCCGCGAGGCGCGCGACGTCGAGTGGACCGAGGAGGGTCACCGAGCGGGAGGCGACGAGCAGTGAGCCACCACGACGAGCGCACCTTCGTGATGGTGAAGCCCGACGGCGTCCAGCGCGGTCTCATCGGCGAGATCGTCTCTCGCTTCGAGGACCGCGGGCTCAAGCTCGTCGCCGGGAAGTTCGTCCGGCTCGACGAGGAGCTCGCGAAAGAGCACTACGGCGAACACGAGGACAAACCGTTCTTCGACGGCCTGGTCGACTTCATCACCTCCGGCCCCGTCTTCGCGATGGTGTGGGAGGGCGCGGACGCGACCCGACAGGTCCGCGCGATGGTCGGCGAGACCGACCCGACGGAGTCGCCGCCAGGCACGATCCGCGGCGACTTCGGCCTCGACCTCGGCCACAACGTGATCCACGCGTCGGACCACGAGGACGAGGGCGCGAACGAGCGCGAGATCGACCTGTTCTTCGACGACGAGGAGCTCGTCGACTACGACCTCGACACCTCCGCGTGGGTGTACGAGGACGAAGACCACTGACGCGGCCGCTCTCGGAGTTTCTCACTTTTGGCTGCCGCCGCCCGCCGAGCCATCGCTCGGCCGACACACCGCGTTTCCGGTGAATCCCGCGCGGTAACTCGCCGCTGTCTCTCGGTTTCCGTGTGGAACCTACTTATAAATCGATCAGGAACGCCCCCGCCCTCTCAGGTGTCGATCGCGATCGCGGTCCCGTCGTCCGCGACCACGATCACCTCGTCGCCGCCGTCGCCCGTGACGTCGGCGAACAGGGGGCCGCCGTAGGCGACGACGTCGCCGGCGTCGCCCCGGGCGATCACCTCGCCGCTCTGGGTCATCGCGAGCACCCCGCCGGCCCGGTTGACTACCACCGGCGCGCGCTCGCCGTTCCCGTCGACGTCGGCCATGCGCGGCTCGTTGATCCGGGTCGACGCGCCGTACTGCTGTTTCCAGATCACCTCGCCGTCGGTGAGATCGACGGCCCACACGCTCCCGAGGCCCCCGACGTACACCCGGCCGGGGTCGGCGTCCCCCACGGCGATCGGGCGGTCCTGTAGCTTGACCTCGTACCGGTCCGACCCGTCGCTCGCCTCGATGGCCTCGATGTTCCCGTTCGCGCCGCCGAGCGCCAGCACCGGCCCGTCGCGGCTGTCCGCCGCGCTCCAGCTCAGGGGATTCACGTTCGGCTCGGTCGTCCAGCGCGTGTCGCCGCTCCCGTCGAGCATGTGGACCGTCGCGGGGTTCCCCGCGTCTGTCAGCACCGCCAGTCCGCCCCGCACGTCGGCGTCGGCGTCCGGCTCGACGACGAGCGGCCGGCGGTCGATCGCTCCCGACAGCGAAGCCTCGGCGACCGAATCTCCCTCGCCGTCGACGACGCGAACGCCCCCGTCCGTCGTGACCGCGGCGACCTCCCGGCTCCCGTCGCCGGTGAGGTCGCCGATGGCCGGTCGGAGCCCGGAGGGGCCGCCGAGGTCGACCGCGAACCGCTCCGTCCCGTCGGCCGCGTCGACGACGACGAGCTCGCCCGACGCCGTCGTGAGCGCGACCACCGGGTCGCCGCCGAGCGTGCCCGCGGTGAGGCCGCTGACGGCGACCGGACTCTCGCCGGACCCGTCGGAGTCGTTCCCGTCGGCGTCCTCCCCGCCGTCACCGGTGCCGCCCCCGCCGCCTCGCTCGGCGTCCGGCCCGGAGATCGGAACCGTCCACGGGGTCTCGTCCGTCCCGGCGACCGTCGCGGTGACGACCCGCGACCCGTTCTCGACCGCGGGCCGGAGGAGAAGCGGGTCGCCGTCGACGGTCGCGATCACGGCGCCGCTGCCGTCGTCGCCCGCCGCCGGCTCGGACTCCCACACGACCGTTGTCTCCGTCGTGGCGTCGTCGACGCCGACGAACGCGAACAGCGCCACGCCGACGCCGGTCGCGCCGCCGGCCAGCAGTATCAGCGTCGCGAACAGGACGCGTCGGTCCATTTGAACCCCCTTCGGGCGTCGCCGTGAAACGGTTGTCGGATGCGGACCCGACGGTCGTCGGACGCGGCCCCTCCGGTCCGCGGCGGTCGGGAGACGCGTTCGGGGTCGACTGCTACGGCTTCAACAGCGTCGCCACGTGGTCGGCGTGCGCCTCGCCGACGAGGTCGCGCAGCGCCGCGGGGTCGCGCTCGCCGTCGGCGTTCACCAGGTGGACGGCCCCGTCGCGGTCGCCGTAGACCCCGTGGAGGTCGTAGACGAACCCGTACACGGTCGCGTTCGCCGCCTCCTCGCTCTCGCGGGCGAACGCGACCTGCTCGTGGACGTTGTACTCGACGAGGCGGTCGCGGACCGAGGTATCGGCATGGCTGTCCGGATCCCTGTCGTCCGCGCCGTCGGCCGGGCCGCCGCCGTCCGTGCCGTCGCCGTTCGCGCCTTCACCGTTCGCGCCGTCGACCGCCTCACCGACGACGGCCGGGTCGTTCAGCCCCGCCTCGACGATCGGTAACAGCGCCTCGACGTCGGCGCGGACGCCGGGCTCGGGCGGGAACTCGCCGGTTCGGGCCGCCGTGAGCGCGGCGTCGACGGCGCCACACCCGGTGTGGCCGACCACGGCGATCACCTCGGTTCGGGTGTGTCGGAGCGGGTACGCGACGCTCCCGTCGAGGACGCGCTCGCCGTCGACGAGGGCGCTCACGCTGTTGCCGATGGCGCCGGAGGTGAAGAGGAATCCCGGCTCGTCGACGGCGAACATCCCCTCTTGGGAGACGCGCGAGTCGGAACAGCAGACGGAGACCACTCCGGGGCGCTGCCCGTCGCGGTGGCGGTCGAAGGAGCCGGACGGGAGCGCGGCGACGTGATCGTCGTTGCGGTCGAGGAGGTCGACGAGTATCCGGCGGTGCATACCGTCTCGACCGTCTCCGGGCACAAAAAACGCCGTGCGCGGGGACCGAACGCGGTCGCAGCCCGAACGACGGGACGGCCTCAGGCGACGAG
Organism: Halorubrum sp. SD41; assembly: GCF_058630335.1. Lineage (NCBI taxonomy): Archaea > Methanobacteriati > Methanobacteriota > Halobacteria > Halobacteriales > Haloferacaceae > Halorubrum > Halorubrum sp. SD41. Next base: position 6,005 of record NZ_JBZVGZ010000045.1, on the reverse strand, counting down.
TCCGACCGCGGCGACCAGGAATCCGACGACGAACACCGCGATGAGCGCGACCGTCGCGATCACGACCGCGGGCGCGAGCGCCTCCTCGTTGTCGTCGAGGGCGAAGTCTTCCATGTTCTGCATGTCCGAGCCCTCGTCACGGCGAGGTTTGAACGCTTCGACCGAGGCCGCGCTACTCCCCGAACCGCTCCGTCACTGGTCGATCCACACGTTGTTGTAGTCGCTCACGACCCGCGGATTGTACTGCGAGCGCGGGTGCGCGACGAAGTCCTCGACGTAGTCGCGGACGCCGATGGAGACGCGCAGGCTGTAGCTGGGGAGGTGGACCCGGTCTTCCAGCAGCGTCGGGATGATCGACTCGTACAGCTCGCGCCGCTCGTCGATGTCGCTGGCGCGCCGGGCCTCGATGATCTCGTCCATCAGCTCGTCGTTCTCGTAGTAGGTCCCGTTGGTGGCGCCGATCTGGCCGTCGTAGAACAGGTTGTACACGTACGAGTCCGGGTCGGGACCGCCGAGCCACCCCAGCGCGTACATGTTGTAGTCGTCCTCGTCCCCCGTGCTGTACGCGTCGAGGAAGGTACCCCAGTCGTAGCGGCGCACCTCCGCGTCGTAGCCGGCCTCGTTCAGACCGTTCGAGACCGAGATCCCGATCTGCTCCCGGAGGTCGTCCGGCGGCACGATGATCCGGAAGTTGTAGTCCTCCGGGACGCCCGCGTCGGCGAGCAGCTCGGCGGCGCGGTCGGGGTCGCGGTCGTGGGGAACGTCCGCCCAGTCGTCCACCGGGAAGTCCCACGAGTCCGCGACCGGGAGCGGCACCGGTCCGTAGTTGCGCTCGCCGGCCGGTTCGACGAAGTTCGAGACCGCCTGGTCCATCGAGACGGCGTAGTCGATCGCTTCGCGGACCTGCGGGTCCGCGGTCGGCCCCTCGTTACAGTTGAACGCGATGTAGTAGTAGGAGATACCGGGCTCCGACTGGAGCGACATGTTCTCCGCGCTCTGGACCGTCTGCCAGGTCTGCGGCGTGATCCCGTCCGCGACGTCCGACTGACCGGTCTCCAGCGAGACGACGCGCGTCGTGCTCTCCGCGACCGGTTCGAACCGGAGCCGGTCCAGGTGCGGGAGCGGGTCGCCCCAGTAGTCGTCCCACTTCTCCAGGTCGACGTAGTTGCCTTCCTTCCAATCGACGAACTCGAACGGTCCCGACCCGACCGGATCCTCGAGGTTGAACGCGTCCTTGTCCTCCTCGCGGACCGACTCGGGGACCACGTTCCGCGTCAGCGCGAGCGTGTAGAAGGGACCGTACCCGTACTGGAGGTCGATCTGGACGGTCCGGTCGTCGACGACCTCGATCGTGTCGATCATGTCGACGTCCGGCGCGTTGGCGGTCTCCTCCTCGACCGGCGCGAGCAGCGAGTACTTGACGTCCTCGGCTGTGACCGGGTCGCCGTTCTGGAACCGCGGCCCGTCGCGCAGCTCCACGACGTACCGCGTCCCGTCGCGCTCGACGGTCGGCTCCTCGCTGGCGAGGTGCGGGACCGGATTCGTCCGCTCGTCGTAGGCGTACAGCGGCTCGAACACCTGCGAACACACCTGCTGGGAGTAGATGTCGTTGACGACGATCGGGTCGAACTCGATCGGCGACACCTGCTGCGAGTACACCAGCTCGCCGCCGCTCACGGGCTCGTCTTCGCCCCCGCCACCGTCGTCGGTCGCGCTGCCGTCGCCTCCGCCGGTTCCGCTCCCGTCGGTTCCGTTTCCGTCGGAGCCGCGGCCGGCGCACCCGGCGATGGCCCCCGCCGTCACCCCCGCCGCGACGCCGCGGAGCACCCGCCGCCGCGACCTGTCGAGTTCACGTGACATGGCCTGCCGTTTCGCCCCAATATATAAATCAGCGCACACACGGGCAGTGTTCGACCCTACGCCGGACAACCGGAGACAATCTCTGCTACTTCGCTGTCGCCGACGTGTTTTTGTGCGTCGGGCGAGGCGGATACGCCAAGATGCCACGCGAACAGTACCAGACGAAACTGGAGGACCTCCGCGACGACGTCCTCTACATGAGCGAGGTGGTCGCCGAGCGGCTCCGCATGGGGCTCGACGCCCTCGAACGACAGGACGAGGAGTTAGGCGAGGAAGTGATCACCGGCGACGCCGAGATCAACGACCTCTACCTCGAACTGGAGGGCCAGTGTACGGACCTCATCGCGCTCCAGCAGCCGGTCGCCGGGGACCTGCGGTTCATCGCGGCGTCGTTCAAGATCATCACCGACCTCGAACGGATCGGGGACCTCGCGACGAACCTCGGAGAGTACGCCAAACAGGCCGACCGCGAGGTCTTCCCCGACGTCGACGTCCAGCGTATCGGCGACGACACGCTCGCGATGCTCCAGGAGGCGATGGACGCCTACGCGGAGTCGGACCCCGAGCGCTGTTACGCCGTCGCCGAGTCGGACGACGACCTCGACGCCGCCTGCGAGGCCGCGAGCGAGCTCGTCGTGCGCGACCTCATCGAGCGCGACGAGCTCCGCGAGGAGGAGGACGTGGAGGCGACGATGCGGAACGTCTCGCGGCTCCTCCTCACGATCCGCGACCTCGAACGCGTCGGCGACCACGCGGTCAACATCGCGGCCCGGTCGCTGTACATGATCGAGAACGACGACGAGCTACTGTACTGATCGGGGTCTGTACCGACCGGGGAGGATGGCTCACCCCGCCTGCGGGTCGCGCGGGACCTGTCACCGAGCGAGACGCTGTCCCCGTGTTATATTCCCCTGACCGCCGACGACGTACACATGGTTCTCGGAGCAATCGTCTCGTTCGTCGTCGCGCTGTTGGTCGGTGGACTGGGGATCTACGTCAGCGGGCGCGTCGTCGCGGGCGTCGACGACTACTCACACGCGGTGATCACGGCGCTGTTCGGCGCCCTCGCTTGGGCGATCGGATCGCTGATCCCGGTGATCGGGTCGGTGATCGCGCTGGTCGCGTGGGTGTGGGTCATAAAGTGGCGCTACCCCGGCGACTGGACGGACGCGGCGATCATGGGGCTCGTCGCGTGGGCGGCCGCCCTGGTCGTCATCGCCGTCCTGAACGGTCTCCTCGGGCTCGACATCAGCGCGTTCGGCGTCCCCGGGGTCTGAGCGTCGGGTTCCGCTCAGTTCGCATCGATCCGCGCGGATCAGGTCGCGATCTCGAACCGAGCGCCGCCGGCCGCCTCGTCGGCGACGCGGACCTCCCAGCCGTGCGCGTCGACGATCCGCTCGACGATCGCCAGCCCGAAGCCGCTGCCGTCCTCCCGGGTCGTGTGGCCTTTCTCGAAGGCGCGCTCGCGCTCCGCGGGCGGAATTCCGGGGCCGTCGTCCTCGATGAACACGCCGCGGCCGTCGGGCAACACGCCGGCGGTGAGCGTGACGTCGCTGCCGCCGTGCTCGACGGCGTTGCGGATGATGTTCTCGAACGCCTGCGTGAGCCGCGCGGAGTCGCACGACAGCGGGACGCTGCCGGTGATCCGCAGCGTGCTCTCCGGCGCCCGGACGTTCTCGTAGCTCTTTTCGACGACCTCCCCGAACGGGACCTCCCGCCGATCGCCGAGCGTCTGTCCCTCCTTCGCGAGCGCCAGTAGCTCGTCGATGAGCGCGTCCATCCGCGCGACGGCGTCGAGCGCCGTGTCGACGCGCTCGTTCTCGATCTCCGACGCCGCCATGCTGAGGTTCCCGGCCGCAACGTTCAGCGGGTTCCGAAGGTCGTGCGAGACGGTCGCGGTAAACTCCTCCAACCGGTCGACCGTCTCGGTCAGCTCCCGCTCGTACAGCTTCCGGTCCGTGATATCGCGCGTTAGCCCGACGAGCGAGGTGACGTCGCCGTCCTCGTCGGTGATGGGCTTGCACCGCGACTCGACCCAGAGCCGCACCGCGTCCGACTTCTCGACCCGGTACTCGACGACCTGCGACGTCCCCTTCGAACACGACGCCATCGCCTGCCGGACGCGGTCGGCGTCGTCCTCGTGGACCCGGTCGAGGAACGTCGTCGGGTCCTCGCGGAGCTCCGCCGGCGACTGGCCGAATATCGCCTCGTGGCCGTCGTTGATGAAGCGCAGCTCGTCCCACGTCGGCGAGAAGACCCACCACACTTGGTCGGTCACGGCGGCGATCTCGCGGAGCCGCCTGTTCGTCCGGTCTCGCTCCCGCTGTGCCCGCCGGTGTTCGACGTAGGTGACGATCTTGCGCGCGAGCAGCGGCGCCTGGTTCTCGATGGTGTCTTGGATCACGTAGTCGGTGACTCCGGCCTCGATGCTCTCGCTCGCGACGGTCTCGGTCCCGGTGTTCGTGAACAGCAGGAAGGGGAGGTCCGGCCGCTCCTCGCGGACCCGCTTCAGAAACTCGACGCCCGTCACCTCGGGCATGTGGTGATCGCAGAGCACGCAGTCGATCGACGCTTCCGCCAGCAGCCGCTCCCCCTCGGCGGCGGAGTCCGCGGTCTCGATCCGGAGCCGGTCGCACTCGTCGCGTAGCCGCGTGGAAACCAGCTCTCGAAGCTGGTCGTCGTCGTTGACGTACAGCAGATCGATCGGAGGGCCGGGGTTCATGGCCCCGCTCTCGGCGGCGATCAAAAAGTCGTTCCCCCACAAAAATCACGTCTGATACCTCGCGGCCGGGCCCGCGACCCGCCGGATCCAATCGGCGGCGGCGGCCGCCGTTCGGGCCTCGGCGCGCATCAGGCCGCGACCCACCACGCCACGGCGACCGCGACGCCGCCGAGGGTTGAGCTCAGGACGGCGTGTCGGCGGAGCCGGTCCCGGAGTCGGTGGCCGTCGGCGTCGTGGTCCGCGGCGTCGACCGGGCACGTCTCGCTCCCGGTGGTACACTCCGGCAGCAGATCGACGGCGACGTGAAGGAACACGCCGGCGGCGATGCCGAAAAGGAGCCCGCGAGGTCCGCTCTCCGGCGAAAGCCCGGCGATGCCGACCGGGAGGGCCACGATGCCGACCGCCGCGGCGGGCAACGACAGGGTGACGACGGACTGCCCCCGCTCGGCGAGGCGACGGGCCGCGACGTACCCGGCGGGCGCTTTGTGCGAGACGAGCGCGACCCCGAGGACGGAGGTGAGCGAGGGCATCGCCGTGTATATCGCGCCGATGATCGCACCGGCCGAGAGCGCGTGAACCGTCAGCTCGGCCGTCGTTCGATCGACGGGTAGCTCCAGATGGGTGAACCGGTGGCCGACCGTGTGACCGGCGTACCCGCCCAGGAGGCCGACCGCTATGCCAAGGCTGCCGAGTCGACCGTGCTGGCCGAGCGCCTGTGGGATCAGGAAGAGCGCGGCGCTGGTCACCATCGCGCCGCTGGCCAGCCCGTACCCCCAGACCGGCTCCAAGGGGTGGCTGCTCCGCACCGCACGCGCTCCGAGCGGTGCGCCGACCGCCATCGCCGCGAACGCGGTCCAAGAGACCGCCACGAGCTTCCAATTAACCCCGTCGGCTATCGCCGCCACCGACAGGAGTACCAGTGCTGTCGGTCCGGCCGCTCCGACGGCTCGTTCCCGGCCGGCCGTCGATCGATCCGTCGCAGCTTGGGAGAGATGTTCTCCGGTCACTATTGTACAGTAATAACTGAACTGTCCGAATTAATAAAAACTTCGGGCACGTCTTCGGACCGGACGTGGACCTACGGCTACGAACCACGAAACCGGCCGTATCGGGGATTTAAACGGCAGGCTCTGCTGAAATCCCTTCGGAAGTGCTACACTCTGACCGGGCGTGGTCGGTACAGACGTACCGACGAGCGATTACGGGAATAAGTGTAGTACATCGTGAGTGAGGTCGTTTATAAACCAGAGTGCGGTGTTGCTGTCGGCTGTTTATAAGTGATCGACGCTACTGCGGCGAGTGCCTCCAAAGCCCCAGCCGTCGAGGCGGGCGGACACTCGCTGTGCTCCTCGTCACTCGCGTTGCTCGTTCCTGCGGTGTCGCCGGCGGCTTCGCCGCCGGCTTTCCGTGGCGCGTAGCGCCA
>NZ_JBZVGZ010000044.1:0-11834 GCF_058630335.1 Halorubrum sp. SD41 | reverse complement strand
CCTCCGGTGTTTGTATTTCACCCTTTTGGGGGGCCGGCTGCCCTGCACGCCCCCCCGGGGGCTGCCCACCCCGCGCGAGGGAGTCGCTGGCCCCAGGCGGCGCCAGCGACGAGGCTGGGGAGGCGTGAGGTGCGGTGCGGTCGCGGTCGGGCGGGACTCAAAGGGGCAGCCGGGAGGACAGCACAGGCGAAGTAAGCACCGCAGGAACGAGCGCAGCGAGTGACGAGGAGCACAGCGAGCGTGTGCTGTCCTCCCGGCTGGGGCTTTGGAGGTGGTGTCCGTCGATCGGTAGACACCGACGGACAGCCGAGTGGCTGGGGCTTTGGAGGCGTTCACCCCCGACCCACGGTCAGTCATTTATAAGCGAGCGGCTGAGGCTTCGGAAGTGATTCTCTCGAAGACGTACTGAATACGGCGCGCGCATCGGTCACTACTAAGTTAACTAGAATCCCGGCGGAGCTGCCAGCCGGAAAGGAGGATCACCACCACCGAGCAGATGATGACAAGTGCCGCGAGAGTTCCTCCATCACCGGTAATCACGAGATAGGCCGGTCTCGACCCCGCGAGACACGCCGCGACGATGGTGAGCCACTGTCTGGTTTCATCGTCCATTCTTGGGTGTAATAGCTCCCGGCAGGGGAATAAATGCGATCGCGATCGAACGGTGAACTCACCGCGGAAGCGCCGTTACTTATAAACGACCAGCGGAAACCGACGATTCGATTTATAAAACTGAGTACAGTCGGAAAGGCTCAACTCCCGGCCCGACGAACCCCGAGCCATGCGCACCCCGCTCGCTGCCGTCGCGCTCGTGGCGCTCGGCGTCCTCCTGATGGCGAACCCCCTGTTCCTCCCCGTCTCGGTCGGCGAGCCCGACCCCGCCTACACGCACACGGTTCAGCCCGTGGGCGAGGGGTCGGTGGCCGGTATCGAGTCACCGGCGCCCGACACCGCGAACGACTCGAACGCCTCGGACGCGGTCGTCGCGTACGCCGACCTCGCGCCGGACGCGCGGGCGGCGTTCGACCGCGCCCGCGACGCGCCGGAGGGCGGGTTCGGCGTCGAGGATCCGGCCGAGCGCGTCGACTCGCTGTCGTACCCGACGGACCCGACGCCCGGCGACGGGCTGCTGATCGTCGAGCGCGAGGGCGAGCGGTACGAGTTCTGGACCCGAACCGTCGAGCGCGAGCCGGGCGCCGTCGTCGCGCAGCGCGTCTTCCTCCAGCCGGTCGCGTTCCTCGTCGGGTTCCTCGCGGTCGTCGCCGGTGCCGCGGTCGGGCTCCGAGGGCGGCTCGGTGAGGAGTGACGGGAAGGCCGGCCCGGATCCCGCCTCACTGCCGCGGCGTCGACGCCGGCTGGCCGACGGGCTTCGGCGCGTCGCCGGCCTCGATCGCCCGGCGGGTCGACTCGCCGATCTCGACGAGGTGACAGAGGGGGTTCCCGGGGTAGACCACCGGGTTCTCCAGGAGGCCGATCAGGAGGCCGGTGAAGGGGGCCTCGATGCCGACCGCGTCCTCCTTGAACGGGTTGGTGATCGTCGCGATGCGCTCGCCCTCGCGGACGAGCGAGCCGCTCTCGAAGTGGGTGTCGACGATGCCGCCGGAGTCGGCGCGCAGCCACGTCTTCTCGCCCGCGCCGGCGACGATGGTGCGCCAGCCGGGCCAGCGCACCGTGTCGGTCCCCAAGAGCTCGTACTCCGCGAAGACGGAGCGGACGCCCGCGAGCGCGTCGTCGATCAGCGGGCGCTGAAACCGGTGGGCCTCGCCCATCTCGATCGTGATCGTGGGGATGCCGTCGTCGGTCGCCTCGCCGCGGAGGGTGCCGCTCGGCCCGTCGCTGTCGATGATCACCTTCGAGCCGAACGCCATCGCGAGCCGGTGGACCGCCTCGTCGGTCATGTCCGCGCGGACGTGGAGCATGTTCGTCCGGCCGCGGGTGGAGGTGTGGAAGTCGAGCCCGAAGTCACAGGGCGCGATGAAGTTCTCGTAGATCCGGTGGGCCATCCGCTTCGAGCTGGTCGACCCTTGCTTCCCCGGGAACGACCGGTTCAGGTCGCGGTCGTAGACGGGGAGGTACCGCTGTTGCGCGAGGAAGCCGGGGACGTTGAGCACCGGGAGACAGACGAGGGTGCCGGCCAGCCGCGAGAGGTCCCACTCGTGCGCGACCTCGCGGACGACCTCGATCCCGTTGAGCTCGTCGCCGTGGGCCGCGGCGGTGAGGAAGGCGGTGGGGCCGTCGCGCTCGCCGTTGACGATTGTGACCGGGATCCGCACCGGGTCGCCGAGGTACGTCTCGCTGATCCCGTAGCGGATGTTCTGGGTGTCGCCGGGCGGTACCGCCCCGCCGTTGTACGTGAACGCCCGGTCGTCGCTCATGTCAGGGGGGAGCGCTGCGGGGGGTTTATATATGACGACCCGACCGTCGGGCCGCGGCCCCGCGTCAGCGGTCCCACCGGTCGGTCCATTCCGCTCGGGACTCGTGTTCGGCGGCCCGCGCCGCGACCGCCGCCCGGTCGAGCCGCCCGTCCTCCGTTAGCACTCCGGCCAGCAGGTCGCCGGGGACCCGCTCGAAGATCGGGTTCTCGACCGCGATGGCGCGATCGCCGTCGTACACCGCCGAGGGGTCGCCCGACTCGCGGACGACTTCGTCCGCCGTCGCGACCTTGTCCGCGGCCGCGACCGCGTACGCTGGGACGCCCGCATCGGCCGCCGCCAGCGCGATCGGATACGAGCCGACCTTGTTTGCGACGCCGCCGCTCGGCAGTATCCGGTCGGCACCGAGCAGGACGCAGCCGACGTCGCCCTCGCGGACGAGCCCGGGGAGAGCGGCGTCGGTCGCGAGCGTCGCGTCGACGCCGGCGGCGGCGAACCGCTCCGCCGCGTCCACCCCCTCGCGGCCCGGGCGCGACTCTCCGACGACAACCGGCCGGTCGACGCGGCGCAGCGTCGCCGCGACGGTTCCGGACCGCGACAGCGTCGCCGCCGGACCGGCCGTCTCCGCGACCGCGGCCGCCGCCCGCTCCGCCGCCAGCCGGTCCGCGTCGAGCGCGGCGTCGAGCCCCGCGAGGGCGCGGTCGTGGACCGCCTCCGGCGTGCGGTCCGCCCCACTCATTACCCGGTCGATCCGGTGTCGGACGACGATCATGCTCGGGCGTGCGCCGCGGAGCTCCCGAGCGGTCTCCGCGACCCGGTCGACGCCGCCGTCGAGCGCGCCGAACGCGACCGCGCCGGCGCGGTCGCGCAGCGCTCCCAGCGCCCTGACGGAGAGCCACGCCGCGCCGTGGGTCCGGTCGGTCCGGAGCAGGTCGGTGTCGGGCCCGACACGGCGGTAGCTCTCCCACAGCCCGGGTGCCGTCGTGTGCCGGAGGAACGCCGTCGGCGGCAGCCACTCGCCCGCGGCGGTCGGGGGATCGCCCGGGGTGTCGTCGGCCATGCCGCCGGCCGCGACCTCGAACAGGAAGGGAGAGAGGGTCCGGTCGGTTCCCCCGACTGAGACGGACAGTGATTCCCCGCGGCGGACGAGTTGGGACTCCCCTCGGGGTGTCGCGTCGCGGACCACACGGCGCGCGCTCTCGGCGGGGTCGCTCTCCCCTGCGAGTACGTCCCCCACGAGGACTTCGAGCGGTTCGCTCCCATCCTCGGTCGCGCCGCGGGAGGCGGGACAGAACACCCTCCCGCGGCGTCTGAGGAAGACCCTGACTGCGTCGGTCACGGGACGGGGTTCGGCGGACGCGGAGTTAACCGTGATCCTCCGTGGTTCCGCTCGACCGCCTCCCGGGTCGGAACCCGTCGCTCGCGGCCTCGACGGCCCTCGCTCGCTCGCCGTGTCGAACCGATCGGCGCGCCTTTTAGCTCGGCCCACGCAGGGACGCGTATGAGTACGGACTCGGTTCGGGTGGGAGTGCTGTCGCTGCACAACAGCAAGGAGACGAAGGCGATCTGCAACGCGGTCGAGGACCTCGGCCACGAGCCCGTGTGGCTCCGGGAGGAGAACGCCGCGGTCAGCGTCGAGGACGGCGACGTCTCCGTCGAGCCGCCGGTCGACGTGATCGCGAACCGCCTCCTGTTGTCGAACACCGACCAGCCCGCGGAGCTTTTGGGACTGGCGACGACGTTCGAGCGGATCCGGCCGATGCTGAACGAGCCGGACGCGGTGCTCGCGTCGATCCACAAGTTCGCGACGGCCGCGACGCTCGCGGACTGGAACATCCGCGTGCCCGACGCGCTGCTGGCGCTGTCGAACGACCGTCTCAACGAGGGCCGCGAGCGGTTCGGCGACGTGGGCGTGTACAAGACCGCGATCGGCACCCACGGCGGCGGGACGTGGAAGGTCGACCTCACCGAGCGCGTGAACCCGAAGGTCGGGAACCGGCAGGCGTTCCTCCAGCGGCTGATCGACCGCGACGACGAGAAGCACCGCGACCTGCGGGTGTACGTCGTCGGCGACGAGATCGTCGGCTCGATGTATCGCTACGCGCCGGAGGGCGACTGGCGCACCAACGTCGCGCTCGGCGGCGCGGTCGAGGACGCGACCGACGACATGCCGCAGGAGGCCGCCGATACCGCCCTCTACGCGGCCGAGGTGATGGGGCTCGACTACGCCGGCGTCGACCTCGTCGAGGGGTACGACGGCTGGTACGTGCTGGAGGTGAACCCGACCGCCGGCTTCAAGGGCCTCTTCGAGGCGACCGGCACGAGCCCCGCCCCGCACATCGCGCGGCTCGCGATCGAGACGGTCGGCGGCGAGGTGGACGACGAGGCGGTCGAGCGCGTCGCCGCGACCCTCGACGACTCGCGGCCCTCCTGCGCGCCGGCGCCGAAGCCGAGCTCGACCGAGCAGCCCGACATCGGCTACATCGAGGAGGTCGTCGTCACCGGCACCTCCGGCTCGACGCAGGCGCTCGCGAAGTCGGACACGGGCGCGACCCGGACGAGCATCGACACCCAGCTCGCCGCCGAGATCGGCGCCGGCCCGATCAAGAGCATGACGCGCGTGAAGTCGGGCAGCGTGAAGGGCGGGAAGGCCCGCCCCGTCGTCGACCTCGTGATCGGCATCGGCGGCAACCAGCACACCGTCACCGCGAGCGTCGAGGACCGCGGACACATGGAGTACCCCCTCCTCCTCGGCCGCGACATCCTCACCGACTACCGGGTCGACGTGCGCCGGCGCGCCGACGAAGACGAGGCGGAGCGCGACGAGGCGGGCGAGATTCTCGAAGAAGAGGAGTAAGGGGAGACGAAGCCAGCGGTTCCAGAACACTTGCGGTGGCGCGTGCCTCCGAGCGCCCGGAGGGCGCGAGGAGCACGCGCGAGGGAGTCGGCCGACCGAAGGAAGGCCGACGAGGCTGGGGAGGCGTGAGGTGCGGTGCCGTGCGGGGCGGGGTAGGGTGGGAATCGAAGGGGCAGCCGCGAGGACGAAGCACGGCGACGTAAGCACCGCAGGAACGAGCGAAGCGAGTGACGAGGAGCGTAGCGAGCCGCGCGAGTCCTCGCGGCTGGGGCTTCGGTGGTGTTCGTGTCGCTCAGTTATTTATAAGAACCACTGTCCTATCGCCGAGCGGCTGGGGCTTCGGCGGTGTTCGCCGTTGATCAGTTGGCTTTGGTCAACAACCCCACCCTACTTCGCTCACCCTGACGGGTTCGCTCGTTGAGGGAGAGGCTTGTCCGTGAGCTCAGCCTCGAACCCGTCCGGGTGGGCGGTGAATCCGCCACTTGGCGTCACTGTTCCAGACTTGAGGGCGAGTTGACTGTCGCCCGTCCGCCGAGACGACTGTTGGCCTCGACGGACGTACCGCATCCCGATGTTCTTCGCCGCATTGTAGTCCGCGTTCGCTTCCGATTCGCACTTCACGCACCGGAACTCCGTGCGAGTTCGGCGATTCTCGTCTGCCGTGAATCCACACTCGGCGCACCGTTGCGACGTGTACGCCGAACCCACTTGCTTCACAGAGATGCCGACTGCTTCGGCTTTGTACGCCACTTGCTCGTACAGCGTTCCGAACGCCCACTTGTGCCCCCACGACGCACCCGTTCGGTCGCGGATGTCAGTCAAGTCCTCGAACGCGATCACGTCGCACTCGTATCGAAGTGCTTCGTCTACGATGGCGTTCGATGCTTGGTGAACCACGTCACGAACGTTTCGCCGTTCGCGTCCACTTGATTGTTCGAGCGTTCTGTGGGCGCTTCGCGTGCCTGTCTGTTGGAGTCCCGCACGGACTTTCTCGAACTCGCGGAGGTTGTGTGAGAGTTCGCGCCCATTGATGAATCGTGCTGTGCTGGTGACGGCGAGGTTTTCAATACCGAGGTCGACCCCGAGAACCGTTCCGTCCTCGGCGGTGTCTCGCTCGGTGTCGGTTTTGGGTCGGCGGAAGCCGATGTGTAAAAAGTGATCGCCGTCACGAGCGGTGAGTGTGCTTTCCGTGACGCTCCACTCATCGGCGTCGAGGTACTACCGTTGGTAGCCATCCTCGGCTTCAGGGAGCGCAAGTTCACATCGGACGCGACTCTCCGTCGTGGAGAGTGACACTGTATCGTCATCGAACAGCGTCATCGTTCGAGTGTCGTACGTTACCGTGGGTGCGGTGAACGTGGGTTTACTGGCCTGCTTGCCGTTCGAGCGGCGTTCGAGACAGCCGGTGATGGCTTGTGCGGCTTGGTGGGTGGCGAGGATCGCGTGCTGACTCCCGAGGTCGGTTTCTTCGCGCACGTCGTCGTAAGCGAGGGGTTGTACGTCGCTCTTGGCGTTACACTTCCCCCACGCCATGTCCGTGGCGAGTTGGCACCCACGCTTCCACTCGGAGATGGTTTCCTCAAGCAACTCGCGTTGCTCATCGTCTACCGAGAGACGAGTGATTGCCGTCCGACGCACGTAGTCGTCTGCCACAGTTTCAATGTGTGTGAGCGGCTATTTATAAGATGGTGTTTGTTACAGATACGAACGCGATCCTCCCCTCCCTACTCGCTCCCTTCGGTCGCTCCTTGAGGAAGGGGACTCCGCGCTACCGCTTCAGTTGAAATCCTCGGAAACGGAGATATTGAATTGGGTTCTGGGCAGTACAGACGATACACTGACGGAGCGTTTTGTTTAAATGCCGAGGCTATCTTTGATTGCCGAGTCGATTTTTACCATGTCTGATGACGGGACAGATCCAATGTTCTTTTTCACACGTTCGTCGATGGCGATGACCCGAATTTGACTGAGATCTGCTACTGAATCGTGATCGAGGGCAGTATCCGAAGCCAGTACTTCCACCTCGAACGGGTACGTGTCTCCAGATGTGTACCGCGTTGTGAATGGAGCGATGATGGTTGTCGGTGAGTACTGATTCCCAACATCGTTCTGGATGACAACACAGGGCCGGCTCTTTCCTTGCTGCTCACTCCCTTTCGTGGGATTCAGTTCGACGATGACAATGTCGCCGCGGCGTACCTGCACACTTGGCTCCAAAATTCACTCGCTCCAGCCGGGTGAATCACCGAGATGCCCGGTTGCTTCTGCGGATGCTTCTTCCATTTCTTCGGTCAACTCACGAGACCGTCCGGCTCTCTTTCGATATCCTTCAGCAAGCCGTTCCTCATCTGGCGGCGGTTTGAGTATGATCTCGTCATTCACTTCGACGAATTCAACTTCGTCACCGCCTTCGATGCCACGACGGTCCCGCAGTTCCTTCGGAATCGTCACTTGCCCCCGATCTCCAACTTTCCGTTTGTGTTCTGGCATACTCATTCATACTTTTTTCATACTGATATAGATGTCGGTGGCATACCCATTCAATTCGCACCCTTCATTGACCAGCCGTTTCATCTGAGTATCTGTCTGAAGAATAGGATTTCAACAGAGCCGATCAGTTGTTTATAAATATCACCGTCGTCCGGCTGAACGACTGGCACTTGGACAACGTTCACGGGCGATCCACACCCAACCGATCAGGACTCGTACTCTGCCCAGATGTACCGCGTGCCGTAGCTCCGGTAGGGGCGCCACGTCTCGCCGATCTCGCGCATCTCGACGCGCGACAGCTCCGCGCCGTCGTTGTAGGCCTGCTCGATCCCCTTCCGCACCGCGAGGTCGCCGAGGGGAAGCACGTCCTCGCGGCCGAGCGCGAAGATGAGGTACATCCGCGCGGTCCACTCGCCCACCCCACGAATCTCGGTGAGCCGGTCGACGACCGCCTCGTCGCTCACGCCCGCCAGCCCTTCCCGGGTGAAGTCGCGCTCGTCGTCGCGGAACGCGGCCGCGACGTTGCGCAGGTACTCGACCTTCGTACCGCTGAGGCCCGCCTCGCGCAGCGCTTCCTCGTCGGCCGCGAGGACGCGGTCGGGCGTCGGGTCGCCGCCGAGCACGTCCACGAACCGCTCGCGGATCGCGTTCGCGGAGGCGGTCGAGAGCTGCTGGTTGACGATCGAGGTACAGAGCCGGCCGAACTCGTCGGCCGCGGGCGCGACGTCGAGCGGGCCGTGCCGGTCGATCAGCGCCGCCATCGTCGGGTCCTCGCGGAGCGCTGCCGCGACGTGGTCGTCCATATCGAGGGGTGGGGCCGCACGCGGGAGTACGGTTCGGTTCGCGGGCTCCGCGGTTCGGTTCGCGGGCTCCCCGCCGTCCAAATAAACTTACGGTGCGTTTCGCGTTTGGAAGATGAAAACGTTCAACCATGACGGTTCCGACCCTCAGGTATGCAGCTCGAAGACGTCCAGCGCGTGACGGTGCTCGGCGCCGGAAACATGGGGCACGGCATCGCGGAGGTGGCGGCGCTCGCCGGCTACGACGTGTCGCTCCGCGACATCAACGACGAGCTCGTCCAGGAGGGGTACGACCAGATCGAGTGGTCGCTCGGCAAGCTCGCCGAGAAGGACCGGATCGGCGACGACGAGGCGGACGCCGCGCTCGACCGCGTCGAGGCGTTCGTCGACCTCGAAGCGGCGCTCGACGGCGCCGACGTCGTCGTCGAGGTCGTCCCCGAGAAGATGGCGATCAAGAAGGACGTGTACGACGAGGTCGTCGAGCACGCGCCCGAGGAGGCCGTCTTCGTCACCAACACCTCCAGCCTCTCTATCACCGAGCTCTCCGAGGTCACCGACCGCCCCGAGCGCTTCTGCGGCATGCACTTCTTCAACCCGCCGGTGCGGATGGACCTCGTCGAGGTCATCTCCGGGAAACACACGAGCGAGGACACCCTCGAACTGATCGAGGGGCTCGCGGAGTCGATGGGGAAGACCCCCGTCCGCGTCCGGAAGGACAGCCCCGGCTTCATCGTCAACCGCATCCTCGTCCCGCTGATGAACGAGGCGGCGTGGATCGTCGAGTCCGGCGACGCGACGATGGAGGCGGTCGACTCCACGACGAAGTTCGACATGGGCCTCCCGATGGGCTCGTTCGAGCTCGCCGACCAGGTCGGCATCGACGTGGGGTACCACGTGTTGGAGTACATGCACGAGGTCCTCGGCGACGCCTACCGCCCCTGCCCGCTGCTCGGCGAGAAGGTCGAGGCGGAGGAGCTCGGCAAGAAGACCGGGAAGGGGTTCTACGACTACGAGGACGGCGAGGGCGCCCAGATCCCGACCGACGCGGTCGACGAGGACGTCCGCCGCCGCCTGCTCGCGGTGATGGCCAACGAGACGGCCGGCCTCATCGGCAACGACGTGGCCGACGCCGAGGACATCGACGAGGCGGTCAAGCTCGGCGCGGGCTTCCCCGACGGCCCGGCAAAGCTCGCGGACGAGGAGGGGCTCGACGCGCTCGTCGAGACGCTCGACGCCCTCGCCGAGGAGACCGGCGAGGCGCGCTACGAGGCGACCGACTACCTGCGCGAGGCCGCCGAAGCCGGCGGATTCCGCGGCGGCGCGGGTGGCGGGAGCGGCGACGCGGGTGACGCCGAGGGCGGCGCCGACTACGAGGTGCTGAACGTCGCGGTCGAAGACCGGGTCGGGCACGTCGAGATCGACCGCCCGCACCGGATGAACACGATCAGCGGCGAGGTGCTCGACGAGCTCGCCGAGGCGATCGACCGGCTCGACGCCGACGACGAGGTCCGGGCGATCCTGCTGTCCGGCGCCGGCGACCGCGCGTTCTCCGCGGGCGCGGACGTCCAGAGCATGGCCGCGGGCGGCGCCGACCCGATCCACGCCGTCGAGCTCTCCCGGCAGGGCCAGCAGACGTTCGGCAAGCTCGAGGCGTCGGACAAGCCCGTGGTCGCCGCCATCGACGGCTACTGCCTCGGCGGCGGGATGGAGCTGGCGACCGCGGCCGACATGCGGATCGCCTCCGAGCGCTCCGAGCTGGGCCAGCCCGAGCTCGACCTCGGCCTGCTGCCGGGGTGGGGCGGCACCCAGCGGCTCGCCCGGATCGTCGGCGAGGGCCGCGCGAAGGAGATCATCCTCACCGCCGACCGCTACGACGCCGAGACGATGGCCGACTACGACTTCGTCAACGAGGTCGTCCCGGACGACGAGCTCGACGAGCGGGCGCGCGAGCTGGCCGAGCAGCTGGCCGGCGGCCCGCCGATCGCCCAGAAGTACACGAAGCGCGCGATCCACTCCGGCCGGACGGACAACGAGGCCGGATTAGAGGTGGAGGCGATGGGCTTCGGCCACGTGATGAACACCGACGACCTCATGGAGGGGGTCACGGCGTTCATGGGCGACGGCGAGCCCGAGTTCGAAGGGAAGTAAGAGGCGAGTGGGCCGGCTGTGGTGGCGAGGGCGACCACCTCGACGGGTAGTGTTCAGATAAGCTGATTCCATGCGAACGCGAACGACCTGAGCCACTCGTCAGCAGTTTCTGCTTCGGCGTTGCTGAAACAGTTTGAGAAACTGGTAGTTCTGCGTTTTACCTCACGAAAGACACGTTCGACGCTGTTCCGATTTCCATGTCGTTCGTATCTGAAATCGAGGTCATGTTTGTCACAGGCACGGTGAAGTGGAGTCGCGCCATCAACGAGAAAGATCGCGTTATCCACGTCGTGTTTTTCGCGGAGTTCCGCGAAAAACTGATCTGCGATCACGTTCGTTCTTGTCGGCTCAAGCTTTGTATGGAGTAAATCGTTTGAATCGGGATCGACAGCGGCGTACAGCCAATAGTGTTCATCGTCAAGCTGAATCACGGTTTCATCGACCGCAACGTGATTCGGGCACCGACCAGATTCCGGCTGTAGATCGGCCTTGTGAACCCAGTTATGAACAGTAGATCGAACCCGATCAACACCAAATACCTCAAGAAACGAAACAGTATTCGAAAGCGATAATCCAGCAAGATGGAGCTGAATACTGATCTTCATCAACAACTTCGGTGTTGCCTCTCGCTCCACAAAATCTAAGTTGATCTCGTCTAAACAGCCGCTGAGGCGGTCGTTTTCGGGCATGATCACTTTGAAAACGCACCGCCTCACATTTCAATTCTTATCTGAACACCGCCCCTCGACGACCGTTTATTTATAAGTGATTGATCGCGGAGTTTGAGGAAACACTGTCGAAGCCCCAGCCGATCGCTTATAAATTGTTGCCGGTGAACGGTGTCTAACGTCATCAACTCCCCAGCCGCTCGGATGGACGACGGTTAGCTTTTAAATCACTGATCGACACGACCGCCGCCGAAGCCCCAGGCGGGAGGCGGGCGCACACTCGCTGTGGTCCTCACTCGGTCGCTTCACTCCCTCGTTGCGGTCCTTGCGTCGTCTGCGCCCGCCTCCCGCCTGCCCCTTCGAGTCCCGCCCCGCACCGCCCCGCCCCGCACCGCCCCGCACAGCACCTCACGCCTCCCCAGCCTCGTCGCTGGCAACCTCCGCTTCGCTCCGGGTGCCAGCGACTCCCTCGCGCGATGCTGCTCGGCCGCGAGGCGGC
>NZ_JBZVGZ010000043.1:0-12786 GCF_058630335.1 Halorubrum sp. SD41 | reverse complement strand
CCTCACACCTCCCCAGCCTCGCGGTTCGCGCTCTCCGAGCGCTCACCGCGTCCAGCGAGGGACCTTCGGTCCCTCTGGCAGCCGGCGGCTTTGCCGCCGGCGACCTCGCGGGCTGGCTCGCCACCGCCTGCCATTTATAAGCGGTTGTCGCCGTCGCTCACGGTTATTTAAATACTATATCGCTGCTACCGATCTGCGATACTCACTCCCGCCGTGGATCGTCTCCGCGCCTGTGCTGACCGGAGCCGGGCCCGGGGTCTCATTCACTGCGGGATCGAGAGGAGTGGGGCGTCAGAAGTGTTATTCGTGCGGCTCTCGTCGCCACAGAAAATGAATCGGGACGCCGACGCCGGCGACGGCGCGATCGGACCTGACCGGGGCGAAGCGTCCGGCGGGGATCCGCCGAACGGCGTCGACCGTCGGACGGTCCTCGGGGCGCTCGCGGGCGCCGGGAGCGCCGCGGTCGCCGGCTGCTCCGGCTCGGAACCGGACGACGCCGCGACGACCGACCTCGACGCGGACCGGCTCGACGAGCTCGCGACGCGGTTCGCGCCGACGCTGTTCTTCGACGCCGCCGAGCCGTGGTTCCCGACCGACCCGCGCCCGTACGCGGTCGAGGAGGACGGCGAGACGGTCGTCGACGGGTTCGCGGCGTTCGACGGCTACCACGAGCGGTACGACGAGGCGGGCGAGCCGCCGGACCCGACGGTGTTCTACAACGGGATGCGGTACGAGGACTCCCCGCTCGGGGTCGTCCAGTTCTGGTTCTACTCCGCGTTCGACCAGTTCACCGCGAACTTCCACTGGCACGACTGGGAGGTGCTCCACGTCTTCGTCGACCTCGACACGGGCGACCCCCAGCTGTACGTCGCCAGCTCGCACTCCCGGAGCGTGCCGAACAACGAGTTCCTCGATCCGGACCCCGACGTAGTTCCCCGAATCCTCTCGGAGCTCGGCTCGCACTCCAGCACGCTCTCGGTCAACGAGAACCCCGACCAGTTCCGGCGCGTCGGCGACGGGGGGTTGCTCGCGGACATCACCAACACGACGATAGACACCGTCGAGGACCTCCTCGGGATCCCCATCGCGTACGGACTCCCCCGCGACGAGCAGATACGGCTCCCGTTCGTCGTTCCCGAGTACGAGGGCGAACCGATCTACGACCACCCCGACCTCCCCTCGGTCACCGAGGAGTCGCTGGTCGACGGCGCCCTCGCGATCCGCTCGCTCGACGCGCTGCGGTCGCCGCCGACCGACCTCCCGCTCCGGGAGACGGGGACCGCCTACCGATACGGCGGGCGGTCGTCGGGGGGCGACGACGACGGGACCGCCGACGGCGACGACGCCGCGCTCGCCGACGGGTTCGCCGACTCGGTCGTCGAGTACGACCTCGTCGAGAGCGCCGAGCTGGAGGACATCTCGGCGTTCACCGGGCCGCAGCTCAGCTTCGAGTTCGCGGTCCCCCAAGTGGTCGAGGACGCCGTCGCGAGCCACATCACGACCACCGGCGCCCCGTGGGAGCAGCCCCGCTACGAGAACCCCGCGCTCGACGTCACCGCCGGGAACCACCGGTCGGAGCTGGCGGCCCGGTACGACGCGATCGCCGACGACCCCTCGTTCGGCGACGACGCGGCCGGAGCGCTCGACGCGGTCGTCGCCCGCGTCACGCAGACGACGCAGAGCGACGAGGCGCCGGCGGGCGAGGGGCTGACGACGACCGAGACGAGCGTCGAGTCGTTCGTCCTGATCGAGAGCGACCCCGAGGCGGTCCCGACGTTCGCCGGCGGCGTCGCGGTCGCGAACGGCGTCCCCGAGGGTGACCACCGCTTCACGGTCAACGGCGCCGGACGGGCCCCCCACAGCGAGACGCTGACCGTCTCGGCGAACGAGTCGGTGACGACCGCCGGCGTCGACGGCGAGATTCCGCTCGTCGCCCGCGAGGACGCGCGGAAGGTGGAGTTCTCGGACGCCGAAAGCGACGTGAACCTTGCTCGGTCCGCGATCGAGGACGACTTCGCCGGGCGGATCTACGACTCCGCGATCGACGGGAGCGACGCGGTGTACGTCGACGCCGGCGGCGCGTACACGACGGAGGTCCGCGACGCCGACGACGAGGTCGGCGCGTACCGGGTCAACCCCGCCGCGGACGATACCGAGACCCAGGAACCGATCCGGATCGAGCGCCCGGAGACGGGAGCGGCCCCGCTCGCCGGCTACGTCGCCGACGTGGCCGAGGAGACGCGCGCCGCGGTCGCGGCCGCGGCGGCCGAGGGCGACGACGGCGACGATGACGACGGCTCCGGCGGAGGCGGCTCCGGCGGAGGCGGCTCCGGCGGAGGCGGCTCCGGCGGCGGCCCGTCGAACGCGGTCAATGGACTGGAACGGGCGCTGGCCGCCGCTGTCGAGGCCGCCGAGCGGGCCGAGGAGCGCGCCCGCGAGGGGGACGGCGAGGGCACGAAGCGACAGCTGGCGAACGTGCTCGACCGGATCGCGCGGATCGAAGAGCGGCTCGCCGCCGCGCGCGACGGGCTCCCGCCCGGGCTCGCGAACGCAACCGGGAAGCGGATCGAAGAGGCGACCAAGCGCGTCGAGCAGGCGCAGAACGCGGAGAAGCTGTAGGATTCGGTCGGGCTCCGCCGCCGGGGACCTCGCGTTCTCACCCCGCGAGGCCGCGTGTCACGGCCCACCACTGGATGGAAAGCTATACGACGCCGAGCCGACCACGGATATATAAGCAGATGTCTCAGGAGGGATACGACCACGCGACGGTCGAGGAACGCTGGCAGGAGGCGTGGGACGACGCCGCCGTCTACCACGTCCCGGACGAGGCCTCGGACCCGACGTACGTCCTCGGGATGTACCCGTACCCGTCCGGGAAGCTCCACATGGGCCACGTCCGCAACTACACCATTACGGACGCGTACGCCCGCTACCGGCGGATGCGCGGCGACGACGTGCTCCACCCGATGGGGTGGGACGCGTTCGGGCTGCCCGCCGAGAACGCCGCCAAGGAGCGCGACACCAACCCCCGCGACTGGACGTTCGACTGCATCGACACGATGCGCGGGCAGATGAAATCGATGGGGTTCGGCTACGACTGGGACCGCGAGGTCACCACCTGTACCCCCGAGTACTACCGGTGGAACCAGTGGCTGTTCCGCCGCTTCCACGAGGCCGGCCTCGTGGAGCGCCGCGACGCCGAGGTGAACTGGTGTCCCTCCTGCGAGACCGTCCTCGCCGACGAGCAGGTCGAGGGCGACGACGAGCTGTGCTGGCGCTGTGACACCCCCGTCGAGACCCGCGAGCTCGACCAGTGGTTCCTGAAGATAACCGAGTACGCAGACGAGCTGTTGGAGGCGATCGACGAGCTGGAGGGGTGGCCCGACTCCGTCCGCCAGATGCAGCGCAACTGGATCGGTCGGCAGCACGGGAGCGAGGTCGATTTCGAGGTGGAGGGCCACGGATCCGTCACGGCGTTCACGACCCGGATCGACACGATCCACGGCGCGACGTTCTTCGCGATCGCGCCCGACCACCCGATCGCCGAGGAGCTGGCCGCTGAGGACGCCGAGATCCGACGATTCATCGAGGAGGAGGCCGACCCCGACGGCGACGAGCCGAACGGCGTCGCGACCGGCCTCACCGCCACCAACCCCGTCACGGGCGAGGAGATCCCCGTCTACGTCGCCGACTTCGTCCTCTCCGACGTCGGGACTGGCGCGCTGATGGCGGTCCCCGCCCACGACGAGCGCGATCACGCGTTCGCGACGAAGAAGGGCGTCGAGATCCGGCCCGTGATCGCGCCGGAGCCGGACGACCCGGACGGGGAGACGGTCCCCGACGCGCCCGACGTGGAGGCGGAAGCGTTCACCGACGACGGGGTCGTCATCGACTCCGGCGAGTACACCGGCCTCGACAGCGAGACCGCCCGGGAGCGGATTACGGCCGACACCGACGGGGCGAGCGAGGCGACCCAGTACCGCCTGCGCGACTGGGGCATCTCCCGGCAGCGCTACTGGGGGACGCCGATCCCGATCGTGAACTGCGACGACTGCGGGGCGGTCCCGGTGCCCGACGAGGACCTGCCGGTCGAGCTGCCGGAGTTCATCAACACGACCGGGAACCCGCTGGACGCCGCCGACGAGTGGAAGGCGACGACGTGTCCGGACTGCGGCGCGCCCGCGACCCGCGAGACGGACACGATGGACACGTTCGTCGACTCCTCGTGGTACTTCCTGCGGTACGTCTCGCCGGACCTGGAGGACGCCCCGTTCGACCTCGACCGCGCGAACGACTGGATGCCGGTCGACCAGTACGTCGGCGGCATCGAGCACGCCGTGATGCACCTGCTGTACTCGCGCTTTTTCACCAAGGTGCTGGCCGACGAGGAGGGGCTCGACCACCGCGAGCCGTTCACGAACCTGCTGGCGCAGGGGATGGTCCAGCTGGAGGGCGAGAAGATGTCCAAGTCGAAGGGGAACGTCGTCTCGCCCCAGCGGATCGTCGACGAGTACGGCGCCGACACCGCGCGGCTGTTCATGATGGAGGCCGCCCAGCCCGAGCGCGACTTCGACTGGTCCGAGGAGGGCGTCAGGTCCACTCACCGCTTCCTGACCCGCCTCAGCGACCTCGTCGAGGCGTACGCCGCGGGCGAGATCGCGCTCACCGGCGACGGCGACGCCGCGGCCGCCGACCGCGACGAGATCGACGACTACGTCGCCGACGAGACGGACGCCGCGGTCGCCATCGCGGGCGCGGAGTACGACGACTTAACCTTCAACGTCGCGCTCCGCGAGGCGCAGGACCTCGTGGGGACGCTCCGGAGCTACCGCGAGTACGCCGACCCGCACCCCGCCGTCTTCGAGCGCGGGCTCGACGTCGCGGTTCGACTGCTCGCGCCGGTCGCGCCCCACCTCGCCGAGGAGCTGTGGGAGACGCTCGACCGCGACGGGTTCGTCGCCGAGGCGGAGTGGCCGACCGCGAGCGTCGACCGCGACACCGTCGAGCGCCGCCGCCGGCTGGTCGCGAACACCCGCGAGGACGTACGCGACATCGTCGAGGTCGCCGGGATCGAGGACCCCGAGCGGATCGACGTCGTCGTCGCGCCCGACTGGAAGTACGACGCACTCTCGATCGCGATCGACAGCGACGCCGACAACCTCATCTCCGAGCTGATGGGCGAGGACCACATCCGCGAGCAGGGGGACGCCGCCGCCTCGTACGGCCAAGACCTCCAAGCGAACCGCGAGGCGCTCCGCGAGACCCTCGACGGCGACGCCGAGTACGACGCCCTGCGCGCCGCCGCGTGGCTGATCGAGCGCGAGTTCGACGCGCCGGTCCGCGTCGAGCGCGCCGAGAACGTCGACGAGAGCGTGGTCAGCAAGGCGGAGCCGGGGCGGCCCGCCATCGACATCGTCGAGTAGCGCTCGGCAGCTCTTTTTTAAACTACCGCCCGACCCCGGAAACGCTTAGTCGCCGGCGCGGCGCCCTCGTGTATGGACGACCCGTACGCCCCCGCCCGGGACGCGCTCGCGGGCGAGGGGCTCGGCGGCGCAGACGGCGGGACAGCGGCCCGCGACGACGAGGCGAACGACGCCGACCCCGCCCTGATCGCCGCGCGCCTCGACGATAACGACCCGCTCTCCGAGTTCGCGGACCGGTACCGGATCCCCGACGACCTGCTGTACATGGACGGCAACTCGCTCGGGCCCGCGAGCGACGCCGCACTCGAGAGCCTCGACCGCGTCGTCGACGAGTGGCGCGACCAGCTCATCTCCGGCTGGACCGACGCCGACCCGCCGTGGTTCGAGGTCGGCGAGCGACTGGGCGACGCGCTCGCGCCGCTGGTGGGCGCCGACCCCGACGAGGTGGTCGTCAGCAACTCGATCACCGTCAACATTCACACCCTGATCGGCACCTTCCTCGACGAGCTGCTGGCCGGGAACGGCCCGGAGCGCGAGGGCGTCGCGGCCGCGGACGGGACGTGGGCGCCGGACGGCGACCCCGGCGGCGACCCCGCCGTCCTCGTCAACGAGCTCGACTTCCCCTCCGACCACTACGCGATCCGGGCGCAGCTCCGCCACCGGGGGATCGACCCCGACGAGAAGCTCCGGGTCGTGCCGAGCCGCGACGGGCGGACGATCGACCACAGAGACATCGAGGCGGCGCTGGAAGCGCACGACGACGTGGGGATCGTCTTCATGCCGACCGCGCTGTACCGCTCCGGCCAGCTGTTCGACGTCGAGCGGATCGCCGCCGCGGCCCACGAGGCGGGCGCGTACGCCGGCTTCGATGCGGCCCACTCCGCGGGCGCGGTGCCCCACGAATTCGACGCGGCCGGCGTCGACTTCGCGGTGTGGTGTACGTACAAGTACCTCAACGCCGGCCCGGGCTCGATCGGCGCGCTGTTCGTCGCGGAGCGCCACCACGGGCTCACCCCCGCGCTCGCCGGGTGGTGGGGCCACGAGAAGGAGACCCAGTTCGAGATGAACATGGAGTACACCCCGGCCGACTCCGCGGGCGCGTGGCAGATCGGCACCCCGCCGCTGCTCTCGGCCGCGCCGCTGGAGGGCGCCGTCGAACTCCTCCGGGAGGCCGGTATCGAGCGCCTGCGCGAGAAGTCGCTCGCGCTCACGGACTTTCTCATCGCCCTCGTCGACGACCGACTCCCCGAGGTCTCGGTCGGAACCCCCCGCGAACGCGACGCCCGCGGCGGCCACGTCGCCCTCGAACACCCCGAAGCCGAGCGGGTGAGCGAGGCGCTCAAGGACCGGGGCGTGGTCGTCGACTTCCGCCCGCCGAACGTGGTTCGCGTCTGTCCCGCGGCCCCCTACACCTCCTTCGCCGACGTGCTGGTGGTCGTCGACGAGATCGAGGCGATCCTCGACGCCAACGCGCACGAGGCGTACGCGACGAGCGAGGGCGGCGTGACGTAGAGACCTAAACGGTTGTTTATAAATGGAACTGCGGTGGCGCGTGCCGGTGAGCGCCCGAAGGGCGCGAACCGCACGCGCGAGGGAGTCGCTGGCGGCGCCAGCCGCCAGCGACGAGGCTGGGGGGGCGGGAGGCGCGGTGCTGTGCGGGGCGGGGCGGGACTCAAAAGGGCGGGCACGGGGCGGGCGCAGGCCAAGCAAGGACCGTAAGGAGCGAGCGAAGCGAGCGACTGAGGACCGCAGCGAGCGTGCGCCCGCCTCGCGGCCGGGGCTTTGGCGGTGTTTCGCCGTCGATCCGTTGGTGGCTATTTATAAACGAGCGGCCGGGGCTTTGGAGGTGTTCTCCGCGGATCCGCCAGCAATTATTTATAAGCGACCGGCTGGGGCTTTGGCGGTCATCGCCGTCGATCCGTTGTCGACCACTTACAAACGATCGACAGAACATTCGGAAGCGTTCACCGCCGGTCCGGCAGTCGGGATCCGACCGACAGCAGCGCCACCGACCACTTATAAGCGTATTTCGTACAGCGACGGGCTTAATCACCCGAGCGCCCAACGTCCGACGATCAGTTAATGGCGGAACCGTCGGGCATGGACGCGTTCGCGCACCTCGGGAGCGAGATCCGCGAGGCGCTCTCCGACCGGGGGTTCACCACGCCCACGGAGCCCCAGCGCGAAGCCATTCCACCGCTCGCCGACGGAAAGAACGCCCTCGTCCTCGCGCCGACAGGCACCGGAAAGACGGAGACCGCGATGCTCCCCGTCTTCGACGCGATCGTCGACGCCCGCGACGCGCCCGGCGACCAGCCTCGCGAGGGGATCTCCGCCCTCTACATCACCCCGCTGCGCGCGCTCAACCGCGACATGATGGACCGGCTTGAGTGGTGGGGCGAGACCCTCGGCGTCGAGGTCGCGGTGCGCCACGGCGACACCACCCAGTACGAGCGGGGCAAGCAGGCCGACGACCCGCCCGACGTGCTCATCACGACGCCGGAGAGCCTCCAGGCCATTCTGACGGGCTCGAAGATGCGCGTCGCCCTCGAAGACGTCGCGCACGTCGTGGTCGACGAGGTCCACGAGCTCGCCTCGGCGAAGCGCGGCGCCCAGCTCACGGTCGGCATGGAGCGGCTCCGCCGCGTGGCGGGCCCGTTCCAGCGCGTCGGCCTCTCCGCGACGGTCGGCGACCCCGAGGAGGTCGGGAAGTTCCTCGTCGGAACAGGGAAACGCGACCCCGACCGCGAGGGCGACCGCGCGTTTGAGACGGTCGAGGTCGCGGCCGGGACGCGGACGGACGTGCGCGTCCGCGACCCCGAGATCACCGACCGCGACGCGACACTCGCGGGCGAGCTCGCCGTCGACGAGACGACCGCGAGCCACGTCCGGGCGATTCGCGAGCTCGTCGCCGAAAACGAGTCGACGCTGATCTTCGTCAATACGCGACAGACCGCGGAGGCGCTCGGCTCGCGGTTCAAAACGCTCGCGGAGAAGGAGCGGGATAAGGGCACGGAGGACCCTACCGAGATCGAGCTCCACCACGGCTCGCTGTCGAAGGAGGTCCGGATCGACGTGGAGGACCGGTTCAAGTCGGGCGAACTCGACGGGCTCGTCTGCACCTCCTCGATGGAGCTCGGCATCGACGTGGGCCGCGTCGACCACGTGGTCCAGTACGGGAGCCCCCGCGAGGTCGCACGTCTGCTCCAGCGCGTCGGGCGCGCGGGCCACCGCCGCGACCTCGTCTCAGAGGGGACCGTCGTGACGCAGGGCGGCGACGACACGCTCGAAGCGCTCGCCATCGCGCGGCGGGCGGGCGAGGAGCTCGTCGAGCCCGCGAACATCCACCACGGCAGCCTCGACACGGTCGCGAACCAGATCGTCGGGCTGGTGATGGACGAGGGCGACGTTCACGCGCGCGAGGCGTACGAGACGGTCACGAACGCCTACCCGTTCAGGGACCTCTCGGAGCCGGAGTTCCAGGAGGTCGTCCGCGAGCTGGACGGGAACCGCCTGCTGTGGCTCGACGAGGAGACGGACACCTTAGAGAAGTCGGGGGGCACCTGGCAGTACTTCTACGCGAACCTCTCGATGATCCCCGACGAGGCCACCTACGAGGTGTACGACATGTCCTCCAGACGCGGCATCGGGACCCTCGACGAGCAGTTCGTCGTCAACTTCGCCGGCCCGGGCGAGACGTTCGTCCAGCGCGGCGAGATGTGGAAGATCACGGAGATCGACGAGGAGGAGGAGCGCGTGAACGTGACGCCGATCCCCGACCCGACCGGCGAGGTGCCCTCGTGGGTCGGCCAGGAGATCCCCGTCCCGAAGCCGGTCGCCGAGGAGGTCGGTCGAATACGCGGCGAGGCCGCAGCTGCCCTGAACGCCGGCTCCACCCCGGAAGCCGTCGCGATCGACCTCGCGGAGCGGTACCCGACCGACCGAGAGACCGTCGCGGCGGCCCTGAAACCGGTCGTCGACCACGTCGAGGCCGGTCACCCGATCCCCACGGACGAGCGGATCGTGATCGAGGGCAGCGCGCGCACCGTCGCGGTCAACGCCGCCTTCGGCCACGAGGTCAACGAGACGCTCGCGCGCCTGCTCGCGGCCTTGGTCGGCCAGCGCGCCGGCTCGTCGGTGGGGATGGACGTCGATCCGTACCGGATCGAGTTCGAGGTGCCCCACGACGCCGGCGTCGGGGACTTCCGCGAGGTGCTGGAGACGACCGACCCCGACCGGCTGGCGGCGTACCTCGAACTCGCGGTGAAGAAGTCGGACGCGCTGAAGTTCACGCTCGCGCAGGTCGCCGCGAAGTTCGGCGCCGTCAAGCGGTACAAGGAGGGACGCGGAAAGTTCGGCGGCGACCGCCTGCTCGCGGCCCTCGAAGACACCCCCGTCTACGACGAGGCGCTCCGCGAGGTGTTCCACGCCGACCTCGCGGTCCCGGAGACGGCCGACCTGCTCGCGGGGATCCAGGCGGAGAGCGGCGGCAGCGGCGGCCGCGGCGGCTCGCTCGACCTCGCGATCGCCCGCGAGCGCACCCCGCTCGGCACCGCGGGCCGCTCCGCCGGCACGGAGTTCCTCGTCCCGGACAACGCCGACGCCGACGTGATCGAGACGGTCAAAGAGCGGATTCGGGACGACCGGGTGATCCTCTTCTGTCTCCACTGCACGGACTGGAAGCACACGACGAAGGTCCGGCGCGTCCGCGACCAGCCCGAGTGCCCCGACTGCGGGTCCACCCGGATCGCGGCGCTGAACCCGTGGGACGAGGAGACCGTCGCCGCGGTGCGCGCGCCCGAGAAGGACGACGAGCAGGAGCGCCGCACCGAGCGCGCCCACCGCGCCGCGAGCCTCGTCCAGACGCACGGGAAGCGGGCGGTGATAGCCCTCGCGGCGCGGGGCGTCGGCCCCCACAACGCCGCGCGGATCATCAACAAGCTCCGCGAGGACGAAGACGAGTTCTACCGCGACGTGCTCAGACAGGAGCGCGAGTACGCGCGCACCCAGTCGTTCTGGGACTAGCTCCCCCCTCGCCGCTGTCCGGCGGCGGCTCGGACTCCCGTTTTTAAGTATCGGACGGCCGATCGGGAGACATGGACCTCTCCGCCGCCGTCACGGCAACGACAGCGACCCTCCGCCGACGCCCCGCAGACGTCCTCCCCTTCTACCTCCTCGGCACCGCGATACCGGTGATCGCCCGCCTCGGCACGTTCGCCGCGCTCGCGGGGATCTACCTCCACCTCGAACTCACCGGGCGACTCGCGGCCGCCGGCGAGGCGCTCGCCGGGGTCGAGCCGCCGCCGGACACGCAGGACGCCGAGGCGTTTCAGGCGTGGGCCGAGGGGCTGACGCCCGCGTTCGAGCCCCTGTTGACGCCGACCGTCGGGATCCTGTTCGCCGCCGGCGTGCTCGTCTCCGTCGTCCTCGCGGTCGTCGCGTACGCCGTCGTCTCTGCGGGCCAGCTCTCGGCCGTCATCGCGAGCCTCCGCGACGAACGGGGGCTCGTCGGCGGGATCGCGGGCGCCCGGTCGAGGTGGCTCACGTTCCTCGGGCTGTACGTCGCCGAGCTGCTCCTCTGGATCGGCGTCGTCGCGCTCGGGTCGCTCGCGGTCGGCGCGGCGTTCCTCGCGAACCCGTTCCTCGGGGCCGCGGTCGCGGTCGCCGCCCTCCTCGTCGGTCTCGTCGCCCTCGCGCTCGTCCGGATCCTCTTCGCGTTCGCGCCGGTGGCCGTCGTCGTCGACGACGCCGGCGTGGTCGGGGGGATCGAGGGCGCGGGCGGCTTCGTGCGCTCGAACCCCGTCGACGCCGCGGCCTACCTCGTGGTCGCGATCGGCGCGCTGGTCGCCGTCGCGTCGGTCGCCTCCGGGATCGCGTTCCTCGGCGGCGGCCCCGTCGTCGCGCTCGCCAGCGCGGTCGTCGTCGCGCCCGCGCTCGACCTGTTGAAGACCGTCCTCTACGGCGACTACCGCGGGACGGTCGACCCGGTCTCGCCGCCCGAGGCCGGCGTCCGCGCCCAGTTCGTCGGCGGCCTCCGCCGCGGGTGGCGCGAGCTGGCCGGGTTCGTCCGCTCGACGCCGGGCAGTCACGCCCTCGCGCTCGCGGTCGCGGTCGGCTTCGGCGCGGTCGGGTGGTACGCCGCCGCGCCGTTCGCCGAAACGGTCCCGACCTCGATCGAGGGGCGGATCGCCGGACAGATCCCGCCCGTGGCGACGCTGACGTACTTCGGGAACAACTGGGGGGTCGCGATCGCGACCGCCTTCTCCGGCGTCGGCCTCGCCCTCCCCGCGCTCTCGTCGCTCGCGTTCAACGGCCTCGCGCTCGGCGCCACCGCCGCCTTGGAGGAGAACCTCCTCGCGCTCGTCGCGTTCGTGGTCCCGCACGGGGTCTTCGAGATCCCCGCGCTCATTGCCTCGGGCGCGCTCGGGATCCACCTCGGCGCCGTCTCGTGGCGGACGTTCCGCGGCCGCGCGAGCCGCGCGCGGCTCGCCGACGCCTTGGAGGCCGCGTTCTGGGTGACCGTCGGGCTCGGAATCCTGTTCGCCGTCGCCGCCGTCATCGAGGGGTTCGTCAGCCCGTACTACTGGCGGCCGTTCCTGTGAACGGCGTCTGGTGACGCGCCGTCCGCGGCCTCGCCGCGGCCGAGCGCCCGGCCGCCCGCACGCTTATTACCGCGCGGTCGAAGCGACCGTATGCAGCCGCTCGTCGCCGTCATCCTCGTCGGCGTCCCGCTCGCGTGGCTCGTCGGCTTCGCCGCCTACGCGTACGTCGACGCGCCCAAGTACGGCATGAACCCGCGCAAGTGGGCGCTGATCGCCTTCGTCGTCCCGCTGTTCGGCTTCCTCGCGTACGTCTTCGAGCGCGACGAACTCGACTACGACCCCGAGGAGGACCCGTACGCCGGCGGCGACGACGGCCGCACCGGCGGCTTCGCGGTCCACGAGTCGCGCCAAGGCGAGAAGCGCCTCGGCCCCGCCGGAACGGAGGCGGACGGCGGCGACGACGAGTGGAACGACCCGGACGGCGTCGACCTCTGAGAGGGCGACCGGACGGATTCCGGTCGGCACGGATACGACGGCGAGCGATGCGACATTTAAATACCTGAGAGCGGGTGGCGTCGATGTTTATAAACAACAGTGCGGTCGGCGCGTGCCTCCGAGCGCCCAACGGGCGCGAGGAGCACGCGCGAGGGAGTCGGGCGGCCGGAGCGAAGCGGAGGCCGACCGACGAGGCTGGGGAGGCGTGAGGTGCGGTTGCTGTGCGGGGCGGGACTCAAAGGGGCAGTCGCCTCGAGGCCCGCCCCGGGCCGGCCGCCCGCCGCCGGGCCGGCGCGCGGCCCCGGGCGGCCGCGGGCAGGCTGCGC
>NZ_JBZVGZ010000042.1:0-15665 GCF_058630335.1 Halorubrum sp. SD41 | reverse complement strand
AACCCCCCAAGCCCCCCGGCCGGGGACCTGAACCGCCCTGGTCGCCCCCTCCGGCCCCGCTGGTCGCTCCCTCCTTGCGGTGTCGCCGGCGGCTCCGCCGCCGGCTTTCCGTGGCGCGTCGCGCCACGCTACTTACGTCGCCTGAGCCGCCCTCGCGGCTGCCCCTTTGAGTCCCGCCCCGCACCGCACGGCACCGCGCCTCACACCTCCCCAACCTCGCGGTTCGCGCTCTTCGAGCGCTCACCGCGTCCCTCGCGCGTGCTGCTCGCGGCCAAGGGCCGCTCGCAGGCACGCGCCACCGCAGTTCGGGTCGGATCTCGCGTCGTGGCCCCTATTACCGCCACGACGATCCGCGTCCGCCGCTCGCCCCCGATGGCCCCGCCGGAATCCGCCGCGTCGGTCCCTGCGACTCCGCCTTCTCGCGCAGGCGCTCGACGCGCTCGTCGGTCGAGGGGTGGGTCGACAGCCAGCGCTCGGCCGCGTCCTCGGTGCGCTTGTGCGTCGAGAACGGCGCGAACGGCCACGCAGGCTCCGCCGCGCGCTCGATTCGACGGAGCGCCCGCGCGAGGGCGATCGGATCGCCGGTCACCTCGGCGGCGCGATCGTCGGCCGCGAACTCGCGCTTGCGCGACCGCGACCGGGAGACGAGCGTCGCGAGGACGAACCCGCCGAACAGCGCGCCGGCGAGCCCGCGGTGGAGCCGCGCGAAGGGACCCGACCGGTCGCCCGGTCGACCGCGAATCCACGCCGAGGCGGCGGCGAGCCCCGACAGCGCGAGCAGCGCCGGCAGCGCGACCACGGTGGCGACCCCGACGAGGGCGCGGCCGACCCCGTCGGCCATCGCGATCGCGAACCCGTCGTTGCCCTCCAGGTGCGCCAGCTCGTGCGCGAGGATCGCCTCGATTTCCCGCGGGGAGAGCAGCCGGAACAGCGACCGGTCGATCACCAAGGCGCCGCCGTCGCTCCCGCCCTCGACCGCGAACGCGTTCGGGGCGCGGGCGTCGGTGACGTACAGCGTTGGGCGCTCGACCGCCATCCGCGCCGCGAGCGAGTCGATCCGACGGTGGAGGTCCGGCGCCCGCTCGCGGGGAACCCGGTCCCCCTCCAGGTTCCCGAGGATCTGCGCGGTGCCGAGCCGGTAGCTGAGGTACGCCGATCCGAGCGCGCCGGCGGCCAGCAGCGCGAGGAGGACCGGGAGGTCGGGGCGGGCGGCCCAGACCGCGCGCAGCAGGTCGGCGACGAACAGCGCCGCGGTCAGGTAGGCGGCGAGCAGCGCGACGCCGACGACCGCCGCGGCCGCGCGGAACGCGAGCCGAGACATCGTCCGATCGTACGCGACGGCGGGGCAAACGCGTTGCGGCCGGCGAACTGGCCGGTCGTCTCACCCGTGGATCGGCGGCGTTCCTGCGCCGGACGCTCGCGCCTCGGGCTCCCCCACCCGGCCCGCCGGAAGGAAAAGCGGTAATTCCCCGGCCGCGAAATCGGCTGTATGGACGCACGCGTTCGCGAACACGCGGAGATCATCGCCGACCACTCTACCGGCATCGAGTCGGGCGACGACGTGGTCATCCAGATGCCCAAGGAGGCCGAGGACCTCGCCGTCGCGCTCCACGAGGTCTGCGGCGACCGCGGGGCGAACCCCGTCTACCTCAACTACTCGAAGCGCGCCCAGCGCGCGTTCAAGCGCTCTTCCGAGGAGTTCACCGAGCCGAGCCACCGGCGCGCGCTCTACGAGGCGGCCGACGTCTTCGTCATCGCGCGCGGCGGCGCGAACGCCACCGAGGACGCCGACGTCGACCCCGAGACCAACGCCGCGTACAACCGCGCGATGGAAGAAGTCAAGCGAACGCGCCTGTCGAAGACGTGGTGCCTCACGCAGTACCCGACCGCCAGCCACGCCCAGCTCGCCGGGATGAGCACCGAGGCGTACGAGAACTTCGTCTGGGACGCCGTCTCGCTGGACTGGGACGAACAGCGCGAGTTCCAGGCGGAGATGGTCGAGATCCTCGACGACGCCGACGAGGTCCGGATCCGATCGGGCGAGGAGACCGACCTCACGCTCGACGTGTCGGGCAACTCCACGCTCAACGACGACGGCGAGGCGAACCTCCCCGGCGGCGAGGTGTTCACCGCGCCGACCCGCGACGGCGTCGACGGCGAGGTCCACTTCGACCTGCCGCTGTACCGCTACGGCCGCGAGATCGACGGGGTCCGGCTCCGGTTCGAGGACGGCGAGGTCGTCTCCCACTCGGCCGAGCGCAACGAGGACCTCCTCTCCGGCATCCTCGACACCGACGAGGGCTCGCGGCGCCTCGGCGAGCTGGGTATCGGGATGAACCGACAGATCGACCGCTTCACCTACAACATGCTGTTCGACGAGAAGATGGGCGACACCGTCCACATGGCGGTCGGCTCCGCGTACCCGGAGACGGTGGGGGGAGACAACGAGGTCAACGAGTCGGCCGAACACGTCGACATGATCGTCGACATGAGCGAGGACTCCGTCATCGAGGTCGACGGCGAGGTCGTTCAGCGGAACGGGACGTTCGTCTTCGAGGACGGGTTCTAAGGTGGTCGGGGGGCGGGTCGGCGGCCGTCCTCGGACGTGCGGTTTTTTGGTACAGATTTTTGCCGGCCGAGCGGAGCGAGGCCGGGAAAAAGGTGTAACTGGGACGTTCGTCTTCGAGGACGGGTTCTAAGGCGGTCGGGGGCGGGTCGGCGGTCAGTCTCACTCGGCTTCGCCCGCGTCGCGCTCCGCGCTCCGGCGGACGAACGCCCCGTACGCGACGAGGAGGACGCCGAACAGCCCGACCGTCCCGATCGCCGCGATCCCCGGGTAGCCGGCGAGCGGCGCGATCTCTCCCGCCGGCAGGACGAACACGTCGACGACGCCGGTGCCGATCGACAGCGCCAGCACGGCGAGCCACATCGTCCCCACCGCGTAGCCGAGTTCGACGAGGCGGTCGGCGCGTGCGGCGTGCGCGACGACCGCGCCGCCGCCGAGGATCGGGACAGCGGCGAGCGGGCTCGTCGGGTCCGGGAGGAGGACGCTCCCGCCGAGGGCGATCGCCGTCCAGTAGACGGCGACGGCGACGACCGTGCGAAGCGAGTCGGGGATTGACACGGGGTGAGCGTTCGGTCGGACGGCACAAAACGATCGGGGGAGCGACGGCGCAGCGCCGCGTCGGTATTTAAGTTACGAGACGGCGTACGACCCCGCATGCCCGAAGAAGTCCTCTTCGAGTCGGAGAGCCGTCGGAGCCGCGAGGAGATCGCCGCGTACCTGCGGACGGTCGCGGACTCGCTGGACGACGGAAACGCGATCACGCTCAAACGCGGCGACGAGTCGACGACGCTGGAGCCGCCCGCGAGGCCGACCTTCGAGGTGAAGGCGGAGCGCGAGGGACCGGCGGGCGGGCCGGGCGAGCTGAGCGTCGAGTTCGAGCTGGAGTGGGACGAGGACGGCGGTGAGGAGGGCGCGGGCGGCGAGTTGGAGATAGAGTAGTCGGGGGAGGAAGGGTCCGTCTACGGCACTTCGCCGGGAACCTCGACGAACGCGTCCCGCGCGGAGAGGCGATCGAGCGTGTCGTCGACTTCGAGCCGGACGGACTCCATCCGCTCGACGAGCTCCTCGTACTCCTCGGTGCCGGTCGTGCCCGCGGCCTCCAGCGCCGCCTTCTTCGAGGCGAGCGCGAAGAACTCCTGGCTCCGCTCGTCGAACGCGGCCCGGTGGAGGAGCACCTCGACGAGCGTGAGCAGGTCCTCCTTGGTGACCGGCTTCGTCTTGTAGTCGTCGAACGGCATGTCGACGATGTCGACGTCGGGCTCGACCGCGGTCAGCATCGCCACGCGGGCGTCGTACCCGTCGCCGCGGATCGCGTTCAACACCTCGTGGCCCGACATGTCGGGCATCCGGCGGTCTAAGAGGACGACGTCGACATCGTCGTCCATCGCATCGAGCGCCGCCTCGCCGCCGGTGGCGATCCGCACGTCGTAGACCGGGTCGAGGTACACCCGGTACAGTTCCGCGAGGTCCGGCTCGTCATCGACCGCGAGGACGGTCGCGTCCGGGGCTTCGGTCATCGGCGGCGCCTCCCCGTCCGGGTCTCGCGGTCTGCGAGCGCCGAACCGGCGCGTCCGCCCGCCGTTCGTGCGTCCATACGAGCGGCTTCGTTCGCTCCGCGTTAAAACGTTGACCTCCGGTTATCGATCCTGATACCTTCCGGGAGCCGCGCGGTCGCCGCCGGGGTTCACGGCCTCGGCGGCCGCGCGTCCGCGCCGCCGATCCAACGGTCTCTCCGTGACCCAAAGGCACATTTACGCCCGTATCTTACTCGGGAACAACGAATGTCTCACAGCCCCTCACTGCCCGACCGCCCGCGGTTGGAGCTCGACCCCGAGATGAGCGACGCGGAGCGGCTGGAGGCGATCCGCCAGCACTACCGGCGGATCGTTCAGGTGAACGAGGAACTGGAAGACCGGCTCGCGGACGCCGAGGGGCGCCGCGGCGAGCTGAAAGACGACGTCGAGCAGCTGAAACGCGAGAACGAGGTGCTGAAGACCTCCTCGCTGTACATCGCCTCCGTCGAGGAGATCACCGACGACGGCGTCGTCATCAAACAGCACGGCAACAACCAGGAGGTGCTCACGCAGGCCGCCTCGCGGCTCGACGAGGACCTTCGGCCCGGCGACCGCGTCGCGATCAACGACTCCTTCGCGGTCCAGCAGGTGCTTGACGACGAGACCGACTCCCGGGCGCAGGCGATGGAGGTCACCGAGTCGCCGGACGTCGAGTACGCCGACATCGGCGGCATCGACGACCAGATCCGGGAGGTCCGCGAGGCCGTCGAGGACCCGCTGGAGAATCCCGAGCAGTTCGAGACGGTGGGCGTCGAGCCGCCGAGCGGCGTCCTGCTCCACGGCCCGCCGGGCACCGGGAAGACGATGCTCGCGAAGGCCGTCGCCAACGAGTCGGACGCGACGTTCATCAAGATGGCCGGCTCCGAGCTCGTCCGGAAGTTCATCGGCGAGGGCGCGCGGCTCGTCCGCGACCTGTTCGAGCTCGCCGCCGAGCGCGAGCCCGCCGTCATCTTCATCGACGAGATCGACGCCGTCGCGGCCAAGCGCACGGACTCGAAGACCTCGGGCGACGCGGAGGTCCAGCGGACGATGATGCAGCTGCTCTCCGAGATGGACGGCTTCGACGACCGCGGCGAGGTCCGGATCATGGCCGCGACCAACCGCTTCGACATGCTCGACGAGGCAATCTTACGCCCCGGTCGCTTCGACCGCCTCATCGAGGTGCCCGAGCCCGGCGCCGAGGGCCGCGAGCGCATCCTCGAGATCCACACCGAGGAGATGAACGTCGCCGACGGCGTCGACCTCGGCACGGTCGCCCGCGACCTCGACGGGTACAGCGGCGCGGACATCGCCTCGCTGGCGACCGAGGCGGGGATGTTCGCCATCCGCGACGGCCGCACCGAGGTGACGCAAGAGGACTTCGAGCAGGCCCGCGACAAGCTTCAGGACGCGGACAAGGAGGACGAGCGGGTCATCAACTACCAGTACTGAGTCGACTGCGAATACGCGATTGACGTTCGGTTTTTCCGAGACGCTGTAGGGACCGTAACTTCGGCTGAAATTCCAGCGGTTCGTTTATAAATAGCTGCTGGCAGATCGGCGGCGAACACCTCCAAAGCCCCCGCCGCTCACTTATAAATAGCTGCTGGCAGATCGACGGTGAACACCTCCAAAGCCCCCGCCGCTCACTTATAAATGGCTGGCTGTGGATCGCCGGAGAACACCGCCAAAGCCCCAGCCGCTCGCTTATAAATGACCGCCACCGGATCGCCGGAGAACACCGCCAAAGCCCCAGCCGCGAGGACTCGCGCGACTTGCTGCGGTCCTCGTCGCTCGCTTCGCTCGCTCCTGCGGTCCTTACGTCGTCGTGCTTCGTCCTCGCGGCTGCCCCTTTGAGTCCCGCCCCGCACAGCACCGCAGCCTCACGCCTCCCCAGCCTCGCGGTTCGCGCTCTCCGAGCGCTCACCGCGTCCCTCGCGGGCTGGCTCGCGGCCTCCGCTTCGCTCCGGCCGCTCGCAGGCGCGCCACCGCATTTTTAAATGCGGTTTATATTGTCCGCACCGGCGGTCGGGTTCGTAACCCCTTACCGCGCTCGCCGCCGATTCGCCGTCAATGAGCACCATCCACGTCGCCGGCGGCGTCGGCGTCGCCGACACGGCGATGGCCTCCTACGACGCCGCGCTCGCGGACGCGAACCTCCACAACTACAACCTCGTGGCGGTCTCCTCGGTCGTCCCCGCCGAGGCGACCGTCGAGGCGGTGTCGGAGGCGCCGGACCTCGGTCCCGCCGGCAACCGGCTCACCGTCGTCGAGGCGCGCCGGACGGTCGGGCCGGGCGACGAGGTCGACTTCCGCGAGGGCGGGCGGTCGGGCGCCGAGGGCGCCGAATCGAAGCGCGCGCCCCGCCGACACCCCGACGCGGTCGCGGGGCTCGGCTGGGCGACCGGCCCGGGACCGGGCCTCTTCTACGAGGTGACCGGCGAGGACGCCGACGACGTCCGCGAGCGGATCGAGGCGGGGCTCGACAGCGGCGCCGACCTCCGCGACTGGGACCTCCCGGACCGCGAGACGCGCGTCGAGCGGGTCGCCGCCGAGCCGGACCGGTACGCGACCGCGGTCGTGATCGCCGCGTACGGGGAGTCCGAGCCGATCCTGTGAGGCTCTCGTGCGGTTCCGGTCGCCGGCGCCGACGCCTTTTTGACTCGGCTCCGCGTACGTGTCGTGTCTTCGAATGAACGGCAACAACCCGTACGCCGGGGCACCGGGTGTGACGGACGCGGGCTCGCCCGCGGCCGTCGACCTCTCTCCGGACCAGGAACGACAGCTCCGGCGCGCGGTCGCCGGAATCGTATCGCGCACGCAATCGTATCTCCCCGACAGCTACGCCGTCGGCTCCGAGCTCTCCGTCGGCGCCGAGGGCCCGCAGGCGACCGTCGCGGTCAACCCGCCGGCCGGCCACCCCGTCTCGGCCGGCTTCACCCCCGACCCGGAGGACCTGGACGCCGGCATCGCCGAGTCCGACACCGACGAGGTCGCCCGCGGACTGGCCGCCAGCGCGGCTGTCCAGGTGATGGACGCCGTCGGCGATATCACGCCGACCGCGAAGTGACCGTCCCGGCCGAAGCGTAGTCAGTTCGAGCGCCCCGACCGTTCCGACCCGTTCTCGCCGTCGTCCCCGCCCGCTCCGGAGTCGCGACGCTCGTCGCGGTCGCCGCGCGGATACACCCGCAGCTCCCCCTCGCCCGGCGGCTTTACGGCCCCGGTGACGCGGCCGTACATGCCGAAGATGTCGTCGTACCCGCGCTCGCTCGCGAGGATCGGGACCACGCCCGGCTCCTCGACGCGGTGCGTGTACACGTCGTCCTCGGCGAACACCGCGCCCTCCGGGATGGCCTCGAAGTTCGCGAAGTGGACGCGCGGCTCCCCGCCGCCCTTCGGCACCTCCTCGCTGCCCTTCACCACGACCGTCTCCGAGAACGTCGGCGGCTCGTCCGCCAGCGCGTCGTGGACGCGGAGGAACGCGTGACACGCCTCGTGGCCGAACTCGACGGCCGCCTCGCTCCCCTGTCGGCCCACCTCGATCGAGACGGTATGTGGGATCGTGGAGTCGAGCGTCGTCGACCGGAGCCCGCTCGCGTCGACCACGTGGTCGACCGGGAGCCCGGTGACAGTGCGGCGGACCGACTCGGTCAGGTCGCTGAAGATGGCGAACGGCGGCGGCGCGCTGTGGGAGGTGTGGAGCGCGAGCACGGCGTCGAACCCCTCCAGCTCGGCGGCGAGCCGCGGCGCCAGCGCCCGCTCGTACTCCTCGCTGTCGGCGTCGCCCGGGAACGCCCGGTTCAGGTCCGCGTCCGTGTAGCGCGTCTCGGCCTCGATCGCCGGTTCGTTGGCGAGGATGAGCCTGACGAGCCCCTCGGGCTCCGCGTCGTCGCCGTTCCTCCCTCCGTCGACCCCGCCGCCGTCGGTCGGGTCGAGCGGTGAGAGTTCCGCCGCGAGCCGCTCTACGATCCGCACGCCGGCGGGCTCGTCGCCGTGGATCCCGCCGACGATCGCGACGCGAGCCGACCCCGCCGACTCGCGGTCGATCGTTTGCATACCGTCGGTACGTCGCGGTCCGCCAATAAACCGTCGCGATCCGCTCGCGGGGAGCCAGCGGCCGAGCCGCTTCGGGGGCGCGCGGCTCAGCGGTCGAACCGCTCCGCGAGCGCGGCCCGGTACCGCCGCGCCAGCCGCCGCGCGACGAAGCGATCGCGGGGGTCCACGCCCACGAGTCGGAGCGAGGCGGCGTACGCCGCGATTCCGACCGCACTCCCCGCGAGGACCGCCGAGGGTCCGGTCAGGAGCGAGCGGACGCCGTACATGACGGCCGCGGCGACGCCGCCCGCCGCGAGCGGGGTGAGGAAGGTCCGGTCGAACGGCCACAGCCCCTCGAAGTGACGGAGGAGGACGACCTGGATCCCGTTCTGGACCGCGATCGCGAGCGACGTGCCGAGCGCGGCGCCGACGAGCCCGTACCGGACGACGAACGCGTAGGTGAGCCCGACGTTGAGGACCGCGAGCAGCCAGTCGAGCGCCATCCGCGCGTACTGGTGGTCGGTCATCATCAGGAGCCAGCCGGTCGCGCCCACGGCGCTCCCGACGAAGACGCCGCCGAGGTAGACGACGAGCGGGAGGTAGCCGTCGACGTACGCCGCGCCGAACAGCCCGAGGATCTCCCGGCCGTACACCGCCAGCACGGCGAGGATCGGGACGACCGCGGTGACGATCTGTCGCGTGACGGAGCCGTACACCTCGTTGAGCGTCGCCGTCCGGTCGTTCGCGTACAGCTCCGAGGCGACGGGCGGGAGGAGTTGGTTGAAGGATAAGAGGGGGATCCACGCGACCGCGATCACCACGAGGACGACGTTGTACACGCCCGCCGCGGTCGCCGTCAGCAGCGCGCCGACGAGTAACACGTCGACGCGGTTCTGGAACACCTTCCCGAGGCTGCTCATCGCGACCGGCGCCGCGTGGTCGTAGAAGCGGCGCGCCTCCGCGCGGGCGCCCCGGAGCGTCGGCCGAACCCCCGTGACGGACGCGGAGAGGGGGACCGCGGCCGCGGCGAGGACCCCGGTCGCGGCGACGATCGCGCCGGCGACGCCGACGACGGAGTAGCCGAGCGCGAGCGCGCCGAGCGCGCCGACGAGCCTGACGCCCGGGCGCAACAGCTTGTTGAACAGGATCTCGCCGCGGGCCGACCCGACCGCGCGGAAGAGCGCGGACGCGACCATCACGACGCCGAGGAGGCCGACGAGCCCGCCGAACGCCCGCATCGTTCCCGCGAACGCCGGCTCCGTGACGGTGCGGGCGTTTATCGCCGGCGCCGCGAGCCAGACGCCGGCCGCGATCGCGACCCCGAACCCGAGCGTCGTCGCGTACGCGAGGCCGGCGACCGCGCCCTGTCGGTCCGGATCCGCCGCGTACTCCGGGAGATACCGTTGGATCGCGGGGACGCTGCCGAACGTCACGAGTCTGGAGAGCAACTGCGCGATCCGCCACGCCAGCGCGTAGACGCCGTAGGCGGTCGGGCCGAGCCCGCGGGTCAGCGCGAACTCGGTCGCCGCGATCAGCGCGCGCTGGCCGGTGACCCCGCCCGAGGTGAGCACCGCGCCGTGCGCGATCGTCTCCAGCGCCTCGCGCTCGTCGTCCGGGATCGCGTCGCCCTCTCCGCCGGGACGCTCCTCGGCCTCGCGGCTCTCGGCGTCCGAACCGCCTGCCTCCTCCTCGCGTTCGTGCTCCACAGTCTCCGTCGGTCGGTCGCGCCCCCGCCGAAAAAGCGGCCCGCTTCGCGGCCACCCTAAATGAATATAATTATCGTTCACGAAGGATTTATGCCGCTCATCCCGTCCACCTTCCCCATGGACGGAGGAGAACTCGCCGGCGACGGCGGCCCGGGGGAATTGAGCGGGGACGCCGAGAGCGACCGATCACCGCGGGTAGCGTCGGACGGCGGGGTCGCCGCGGAGGGCGCGCGCGGAACGGCTGGCGAGGTATCGGAGGCGAAGACGGACCCGGACCGGTCGGCCGCCTCCGCCGCCGCGCTAGGCCACGACCGGCCGGACGTCGAGGCGTACCGGTCGCTCGCGGCCGACCTGCGCGACGCGGTCGCCGGCGGCGTCGAGTTCGACGAGTACGCGCAGGTGCTGTACGCGACCGACGGGAGCGTCTACCAGGCCCGGCCGGCGGGCGTCGTCTACCCCCGCGGGGTCGACGACGTGCGGTCGGCGATGCGGGTCGCGGCCGACCACGGCGTCCCGGTCCTCCCGCGCGGCGCGGGGTCGTCGCTCGCGGGACAGACCGTCGGGCCCGGCTGCGTCGTCCTCGACTGCTCGCGCCACATGGACTCGATCCTGTCGGTCGACCCCGACGCGCGCCGCGCGACGGTCCAACCGGGCGTCGTCCAGGACGACCTCGACGACCGGCTGGCGGACGACGGCCTGAAGTTCGCGCCCGACCCCGCCTCCTCGGCGCGCGCGACCGTGGGCGGCGGGATCGGCAACAACTCCACCGGCGCCCACTCCGTGCGGTACGGGATCACCGACGCCTACACCGAAGAGCTCCGGGTGGTGCTGGCGGACGGCTCGCTGATACACACCCGAGAGGTCGTCCTCGACTCCCCCGAGTACGAGGCGATCGTCGCGGGGGAGGCGGGCGGCGAGCGCGAGGCCGCGCTGTACGAGACGGTCCGCGCGCTCGTCGAGGAGAACGCGGACGAGATCGAGGACCGCTACCCGACGCTCAAGCGGTCGGTCTCGGGCTACAACCTCCACAAGGCGATCTACGAGAACGACGACGGCGAGGAGGTGATCAACCTCTCGAAGCTGTTCGTCGGCGCCGAGGGGACGCTCGGCGTCGTCGTCGAGGCCACCCTCTCGCTCGTCACCCGCCCCGAGGAGACCGCGCTGGCGCTGTACGCCTTCGACTCGCTCGACGCGGCCATGCGCGCGGTCCCCGAGGCGCTCGAACTCCCCGTGAGCGCGGTCGAGCTGATGGACGACGCGGTCGTCGAACTGGCGGCGGGCTCG
Source organism: Halorubrum sp. SD41 (assembly GCF_058630335.1). Classification (NCBI taxonomy): domain Archaea; kingdom Methanobacteriati; phylum Methanobacteriota; class Halobacteria; order Halobacteriales; family Haloferacaceae; genus Halorubrum; species Halorubrum sp. SD41. The sequence goes on along the minus strand of NZ_JBZVGZ010000042.1, from coordinate 4,521 downwards.
CCGGAGTACGCCGAGTACGCGGAGCCGATACCCGACCGGGCGGCGGCCGCGCTCATGCTGGAGTGGGACTCGGAGCTGGTCGACGGGTTCGAGGCGGCGGTCGCCGACGCGAACGACCGCTTCCTCGGCCGCGGCGACCGCGACGCGTTCGACGTCATCGAGGCGTACGACGAGGGGACCCAAGAGGACCTCTGGAGCCTCCGGAAGGCGGCGATCCCCCTCCTGATGAGCATGGAGGGCGACGCGAAGCCGTACCCGTTCATCGAGGACGCGTCGGTGCCGCCCGACGAGCTCGCCGACTACGTCGCTGCCTTCGAGGAGGTGCTCGACGACCACGGCACCTCGGCCGCGTACTTCGCGCACGCCGGCGTCGGGACGCTTCACATCCGACCGATCCTCTCGCTGAAGGAGTCCGAGGGGGTCGAGACGATGCACGCCATCGCCGACGACGTCACCGACCTCGTCTTGGAGCACCACGGCGCCTTCTCCGGCGAGCACGGCGACGGGCTCGCGCGCACCGAGTTCAACCCGAAGATGTACGGCGAGGAGCTGTGGGCGGCGTTCCAGGAGCTGAAGTCCGCGTTCGACCCCGAGTGGCGCATGAACCCGGGGAAGGTCGTCTACGTCGACGGCGAGACCGCCGCGGAGCGCGGCTATCCCGAGGCCGCCGCCGACACCGACATGCGCGAGAACCTCCGGTACGGGCCGACGTATCGGTCGGTCGAGCCCCAGACGACGTTGGATTTCTCCGACGAGGGCGGCTTCTCCGAGCTCGTCGAGCTGTGTAACGGCTGCGGCACCTGCCGCGAGACCGACTCTGGAACGATGTGTCCGACCTACCGCGCCTCCGGCGAGGAGATCCAGACGACCCGCGGGCGGGCGAACATGCTCCGGGCCGCGATAAGCGGCGAGCTCGATGACGAGGAGATCCACTCCGACCGGTTCCAGGCGGAGGTGCTCGACCTCTGCGTCGGCTGTAAGGGGTGTCAGAGCGACTGTCCGACGGGCGTCGACCTCGCGAAGCTGAAGGCGGAGGTGAAACACGACCACCACGAGCGGGAGGGCGCCGGGCTGCGCGAGCGACTGTTCCGGGACATCGACCGGCTCTCGGCGCTCGGGAGCAAGCTCGCGCCGCTGTCGAACGCGGCGGCGAAGGTCCCCGGGGCCCGGACCGCGATGGACGCGCTCGCGGGAATCGCCCCCGAGCGCGAACTGCCGACGTTCAGGTCGACGAGCTTCGAGGAGTGGTTCGCGGCCCGCGGCGGGCCCGCGGTCGACGAGAGCGACGCGGTCGACACCGTCGCGCTGTTCCCCGACACGTACACCGACTACAGCTACCCGGCGGCCGGGAAGGCGGCGGTGCGCGTGCTGGAGGCCGCCGACGTCCGCGTCGAGGTCCCCGACGACCTCGCGCCCTCCGGCCGCGCCGCCTTCTCGACCGGGTTCCTCGATACGGCTCGGGAGCGCGCGGCCGACAACGTCTCCGCGCTCGCGCCCCGCGTCCGCGCCGGGCAGTCGATTCTCTTCGTCGAACCCTCGGACGCGGTGATGTTCCAGGACGAGTACCTGGACCTCCTCGACGGCGACGACGCCGCGGCGGTATCGGCGGCCGCGGCGGGCGTCTGCGAGTACCTCGACGCGCGCCGGGTCGACGAGCGGCTGTCGTTCGACGCGCCCGCGGAGACGCTCACCTACCACGGCCACTGCAACCAGAAGGCGACGAACACGGACCACCACGCGGTCGGCGTCCTCCGACGAGCCGGCTACGGCGTCGACCCGCTCGACTCCTCCTGTTGCGGCATGGCGGGCTCGTTCGGCTACGAGAGCGAACACTACGACCTCTCGAAGGCGATCGGGCGGATCCTCTTCGGGCAGGTCGACGACAGCGACGGCGACGCGGTGACGGCGCCCGGCGCCTCCTGCCGGTCGCAGCTCGGCGACCGCGAGGGGGCCGAGACGCCGCCGCACCCGATCGAGAAGCTAGCGGCCGCGCTCGACGAGTGAGGGGCGGCGAGTGAGGCGAGAGCGGCGCGCGCCGCCCGCCCGTCTCGCCCCGTCCGCCCGCCTCACCAGCGCTGGTGGACGTGCTCGCGGACGTGCTCGTCGTACACGTCGCTCGCGGCCTCGCGCTCGGCGTCGGAGAGCGGGGGCGCCTCGCTCGCGGCCGCGTTCGCTCGGACGTGTTCGGGCGTCGTCGACCCCGGGATCACGGTCGTGACGGCGTCGTGGTCGAGGATCCAGCGCAGCGCGAACTCGGGCAGCGGGCGGTCGTCCGGCAGGCGCTCGTCGAGCGCGTCGACCGCGTCGAGCCCGGCCTCGAACGGGACGCCCGCGAACGTCTCGCCGACGTCGAAGGCGTCGCCCTCGCGGTTGTAGTTGCGGTGATCGTCCTCGGGGAACTCCGCGTCGCGCGAGAGCGCGCCCGTCAGGAGCCCGGACGCGAGCGGCACCCGGCAGATCACGCCCACGTCGCGGGCCGCGGCCTCCTCCAAGAACAGCTCGGCGGGCCGCTGCCGGAAGGGGTTGAAGATGATCTGGACGGTCTCGACGCCCGGGTACTCGATCGCCTTCAGCCCCTCCTCGACGCGCTCGACGCTGACGCCGTAGCTCGCGATTCGCCCCTCGTCCGCGAGCGTTTCGAGCGCGTCGAACGTCTCCGGCCGGTAGTACACGTCCGTCGGCGGGCAGTGGAGCTGGACCAGATCGAGCGTCTCCATGCCGAGATTCTCCCGCGAGCGGTCGACGAACCGCCGGAGGTTCGCCTCCGCGTAGCCGCCGGCCTCGTGCGGGTCGAGCCGGCGGCCGGCCTTCGTGGCGACGGTGACGTCGTCGCTCGCGATCTCCTCGGCCAGAACCTCGCCGACGATCCGCTCGGAGCGGCCGTCGCCGTACACGTCCGCCGTGTCGAAGAAGTCGATCCCGGCGTCGCGGGCGGCCTCGACGGCCGCGACCGCCTCGTCTTCGGTGACCTCGCCCCAGTCGCCGCCGATCTGCCAGGCGCCGTAGCCGACCTCGCTGACCGCGCCGACGTCGCCGAGTTCGCGATGGTTCATGTCGGCCAGACGTTGTTCGGGCGAACGCAAGGGCGTTCCGGAGGCGGCGTCGTGCGATCGGCGTGACTGGGCCGACCAACGCTTATAAATAGAGCTGCGGTGGCGCGTGCCTGCGAGCGGCCGCCACCGGCGGCCGCGAGGCAGCACCGCGCGAGGGAGTCGGCCGACCGGAGGGAGGCCGACGAGGCTGGGGAGGAGTGAGGAGCGGGGCGGTGCTGTGCGGGACGGGACTCAAAGGGGCAGCCGGGAGGGCGGCGCAGGCGACGCAAGCACCACAGCGAAGGAGCGAACGAAGTGAGCGACTGAGCGAGGAGCGCAGCGAGCGTGCGCCGCCCTCCCGGCTGGGGCTTTGGCGGTGTTCGCCGCAGATCTACCAGCAATCATTTAAATATAAGCGACTGGGGATTTAAAATCGTCTGCCGTCGATTCGCCGAGGACTATTTATAAAACGTCGGCGAGCGCGTCCATCGTCTCCTCGACGCGCTCGACGCGAGCGTTGTGGCCCATGTGGCCGACCCGAAGCACGTCCCCGGCGCCGTCACCGAGCCCCGTCGCGAGAGTAATATCGTGCTCCTCGCGCAGTCGCTCCTGGAGCGCCTCGGCCCGCCCGGGAACCTCGAAGGCGGTCACCGTCGGCGAACTGCGCTCCGGGTCGGGAACCGGTTCCAGCCCCAGCTCCGCGCCGCGCTCGCGACAGCGCGCCGCGGCCGTCGCGTGTCGCTCGCGGACCGCGTCGAGCCCCTCGTCGAGCAGGAGGCCGAGCGCCGCGTCGAGCGCGACGACCTCGGTCGTGAGGTGCGTGTACGGGAACCCGTCGCGCACGTCGCGGAACGGGAGGAAGTTCGCGTACAGTTCGTGCGGGTCGCGCTCTTCCATCGCGGCCCACGCGCGGTCGCTCACCGCGGCCGTCGCGAGGCCCGGCGGCGCGCTGAAACACTTCTGGGAGGCGCCGAGACACACGTCGATCCGATCGGTCGGGACCTCGACGCCGCCGAGCGAGGAGACCGCGTCGACGACCGTCAGGAGCTCCGGGTCCGCCGCCTCGATCCGGTCGAGCGCGCTCCCGACGTCGTTGAGCGTCCCCGTCGGCGTCTCGCAGTGGACCATCGTCGCGAGGTCGAAGTCGGCGCCGTCGGCCGCCAGCGCGTCGTCGAGCGCGTCGAGCGGGAGCGGCTCGTCGTGCCCCGCCGCGACGAGGGTCGCCTCGCCGCCGTACGACTCGACGAAGTCGGCGAACCCCTCGCCGTAGGGCCCGTTCGAGAGACACAACACCTCGGTTCCCGGTTCGACGAGCGAGGCGACCGCGGCCTCCAGCCCTAAGATTCCCTCGCCGCCGAGGGCGACGACGTCGCGGGCCGCGTCGCCGGCGCCGCCCGCGTCGCCGGCACCGCCCGCGTCGCCGGAACCGCCCGAATCGACGCCGTAGACCGTCGCCAGCCGCTCCGTGAGTCGGTCGTATATCTCCCGG
>NZ_JBZVGZ010000041.1:0-17598 GCF_058630335.1 Halorubrum sp. SD41 | reverse complement strand
TCTGCCCCTCCCGCCGCGCGCCCTCCCGCCGGGCGCGCCTCGGCCCCCCGCGCCCGGGGCCCGGGCCCCCTGCCCCGCGAGCGACTGCCCCTTTGAGTCCCACCCGACCACCCCGCACAGCACCTCACACCTCCCCAGCCTCGTCGCTGGCCCCTCCGCTTCGCTCCGGCGCCAGCGACTCCCTCGCGCGTGCTCCTCGCGGCCTCCGCTTCGCTCCGGCCGCTCGGAGGCGCGCGCCGATCGCTGTTTTATAAATATCTCTCGTCGTCTCGGCTGCTGTTTATAAATAGAATCGTCGCGCTCGACGCCTACTCGGTCGCGACCGGGCCGCGGCCGACGACCTCCTCGACTTCTTGGACGAAGTCGCTCCGGCTCTCGAACAGCGGGACCTCGGACTCCGCGAGCACGTCGTCGAGCGTCTGCGGGCCGTCGGGCGTTCGGATCTCGGCGTCGCCCTCCTGTTCGCGGACGTCGCTGCGCGTCGCGGGCCAGGTGAGCCGCGACGCGACGCGGGCGACCGGCTCGCCGGCCACGTCCGGCCCGTCGCCGAGTTCGACGGCCGGCTCCGCTTCAGCCTCCTCGTCCCCCTCGTCCGCGTCTGTGTCGCTCATGCCCCGCGGTTCCGCTCGGGCGACACTAATGGTTTCGATGCCGCTCGGGGGGTCGCGGGGACGCACCCGTGAGAACGCACTCGCGAGGACGCACCCCGAGGCCGCCGTCGGCTCGGTCCGACTCCGCGAATACACCCGAAATAATTCGGTAATACTGTTATATTATCCGGCCGTAATCTCCGGTTGGGGGCACGGCACACGACTCCCGCATTCGCGTGTCGGGCGCCGACACGCCGGTCTCCGCGTTTTCCTCTCGCGCCGCTCCGGCGACGAGCGGCACGTCTCGCTCGCCGAGGAGCGGTGCTGCTCGCGCTCGTCACGCCCAGCCGCGGTCGGTGCGGTTCAGTCGCTCGCAGCCGTCCTCGGTGACGACCACGAGGTCCTCGATCCGACAGCCGAACCGCCCGTCGAGGTAGATCCCGGGCTCGACGGAGCAGACCATCCCCGGCTCCAGCGCGCGGTCGTTGCCCGCGACGAGGTAGGGCTCCTCGTGGACGTCGAGGCCGACGCCGTGGCCGGTCCGGTGGACGAACGCGTCGCCGTACCCCGCCGCTTCGATGACCTCGCGCGCGGCGCGGTCGACGGCCGACGCGGGGACGCCCGGTTCGACCGCCTCCACGCCGGCCGCCTGCGCCTCGCGCACGACCTCGTGGACCTCCCGGTACGCCTCGCTCGGCTCGCCGCCGAAGGCGAGCGTCCGCGTCTGGTCGGAGGGGTAGCCGTCGACGCGCGTCCCGAAGTCTAAGACGACCGGATCGCCCGCGCGGATCTCGCGGTCGCCGTGGCCGTGGTGCGGCTTCGCGCCGTTCTCGCCCGCCGCGACGGTCGTCTCGAAGCTGACGCCCCGCCCGCCGCGCTCCGCGAGTCGGTCCGAAATCCGATCGGCGAGTTCGGCCTCGGTCATCCCGACCGCGTCGGCGCCCAGCTCGCGGAGGTCGCCGACGACCGCGTCCGCGACCGCGGCCGCCTCGCGGAGCGCCGCCAGCTCGGCCTCGTCCTTCCGGACCCGCAGGTCGGCGAGCGCCTCGCTCGCGAGCCCCCACGTCGCGTCGGGCGCCGCCGCGCGGAGGTCCTGCGTGAACCGCGCCCACATCGTGTCGTCGACGAGCAGCCGCCCCGCGTCGAGCCCGCGGTCCGCGAGCAGGTCGCGCGTCGCCGCGACCGGGTCGTCGCCGTCGCTCCACGTCCGTATCTCGGCGATACCCGTCGCCTCCCGGACCTGCGTCTCGTACAGCGCCGGCACGAGCAGCGCGGGCTCCGGGTCGGCCGCGCTCGCGGCCGGGAGCACGAGGAAGAAGTGCCGCTCGCCGGGCTCCTCGGCGAAGCCGGTGAGGTACTGGAGGTTGCGGCTCGGGAACGCGACCAGCCCCGCCGCGTCGACCTCGTCCAGCCGCCGCGCGGCCCGTTCGCGTCGTCGCTCGTGCGCGTCGGTCAGTCGCTCTCCCCCCGACCGGTCCGCGTGTGCGTCGTCGGTCACGCGCCGGAGTTCGGACGCGGTATATAAGTAGGGTGGCGTTGACCGGGCAGCAAGCGGCGCATAACTACGACGGATCGGTCGCTACGCGATAGCATGTCAACCGAGAACGCCGCGACGTTCGACTGCCCCGAGTGCGACGTGAGCGCCCCCTCGACGTCGGTGCCGTACGACTCGCTCGGCTACGTCGTCTGCCCGGTGTGCGGCTACGCCGCCACGCCGGCCCCGGAGCGGTCGTCGAGCGCCGAGCGGTCGCCGAGCGCGGGCGACTGACTCGGCCGCGACCCGCCCCGCCGAACCCGGCGCCGCGCCGCGACCGCGGAACCGCACCGCTTTAGCCGCGGGGCGCGTCCGCCCGGATATGAGCTGGTCGCTGGAGCGCGACGACGGCACGGTCACCGAGTGGGAGCGGTCGGACGGGTACGCGACCGTCAGGCTCCGCGAGCGCGCGGCGGGCGGCTTCGTCGTCCGCCTCGACGTGATGGAGCAGGCCGCCGACGAGTCGGCCTACGAGCGGGAGCGGTTCGACGACCGCGAGGCCGCCGAAGCGCGCGCGACCGAGTGGCGCGACGAGCGCACGCTCGACGAGTAGCGCGCACGGCTACGCGATGTCGACCGCGTCGTCGAGGAAGACCTGACACTCGACGGTCCGGCCCTCCGGGTCCTCGGCGAAACACTGGTAAATGCCGTACGTCTCGTTCTCTCTCGGCTCTTTCACGACCGCGTCGCCCAGCCGACCGGCGGCGGCGTCGACCCCCTCACGGTCCGGGTAGACGAAGGTGAGAACCCCGCAGTCGTCGGCCTCGTCGCGCTCGCAGAAGCCGAACAGGAACCCGTCGAACGCCAAGATCGTGCAGTCGGGCTGTTCGAGCCGCACGGTCGCGCCGAGCCGCTCGCGGTAGAACTCGACGACCGCGTCGCGCCGCTCCGTCGCGTGGAAGACGATTCCGGTCACAGCGGTCGCTCGCGGCCGAGGCACTTCATCGGTTCGGGTGGGCCGGTTGCGGGAGTGACGGGCCCGCCTCACCGCTCCGGGTGCGTCGGCGCGTCGAACCCGCCGCGGACGAGGGGCTTCGCGACGTGGCGGCGCGCGCTCGGCGGCACCTCGTACCACCCGGCGTCGAGGTCGCGCTCGATCGGTTCCGCGGCCTTCCCCGGCGCGCTCGTCCCGCAGTCGCGACACCGGTACCCCTGCCCGCTCCCCGCCGAGGACATCGACCGCCCGCAGTCGGGACACGTCGGCACCGCGGGCGCCGTTCGGACGAGGTCGCGGACGGCGAACTTCTCCAGCTTCAGCGTGCTCTCGGGCCCGTCCGCGTCGTCTCGCACCTCGTGTTCCCGCACCTCGTGTTCGCCGCAGAGGGTGACGCGGTCGCCCGGCCGGAGCGCGCGCACCCGGTCGCGGAACCGCCCCGTGGGCGCGAACGCGACGGCGCGGAGGGTGTCGCGGTCCGCGGCCGGACCGCCCTCGCTCGCCCCGTCCCCGGGGGCGTCGCTCGCGACCTCTACGTGGACGTGCCCCCCTTGTTTCGTCTCCGGCGCGCTCGCCACCACGCCCGCGACGCGGTAGCCGGCGCCGTCGCGGAGGTCGCCGATCCGACCGGGCGCGAGGTGCGCGTCGGTGCCCTGGTTCGTCAGGAACGTCGCGGCGCGGTCGACCGTCTCGCCGTCGATACCGGCCGCGGCCTCGCGACACGCGGCCGGGTCGTCGCCGCGGATCCCGTGGAGGATCGGGCCGGGGGCGTTCGGGACGCAGACGGTCGCGCCGGTCTCGCGGTCGACGGTGTCCCAGACGGTCGGGTACCCCTCGTCGGCGGCGGCGAAGACGCTCTCGGCGTCGACGTCGCGGGGCGTCCCGCAGCGGTCGAGCTCGCGGTAGGAGATGCGCTCGAAGGTCCAGTCGTCGAACGCGGCCGGCGCGCCGACCGCCGCGAGCGCGCCGATCCGCCCCCGTCCCGCGACGGCGTCGGCGTCGTCCGCTCCGTCCGCCCCGCCCGCCGAGCCCACCGCGGCGTGTCGGAACCCGTGTTCCTCGGCCAACTCGACCGCCTCCCCGACGGAGAGCCGCTCGCGGAGCGCGCGGCGGGCGAACCCGGAAATCTCGTCGGGGATCGGCGATCCGGTCGGGTCGAAGGGGTCGCCGTCGACGTCGCGGTCGGCGACGACGACGCCGGGGGAGGTCCGGGGGTCCGCGGCCGCGGCGAACTCCTCGACCGTCTCGACTGCGAGGGTCGCGGCCCGCTCCGCGTCGACGCCGGCGACGTGGAGCGCGACCGCGGCGTTCCCGCGCGTCTTGTGCTTCACGGCCGGGTTCAGGCGCACGAGCAGCCGTCGGCGGACTCGGCCCCCGTCGTCCGCGAGCCGCTCCGCGATCCGCGTCGCGACGTACGTCGTGCACATCCCGCGCTCGCGGGAGTCGGTGTCGTCGACGGCGACGATCGGCATGCGACGCGGTTCGTGGCGGCGCGTCAAGCCCCTTTCGAGGGCGGCCGGGAGGTGTCCGCCGACCGCGAAGGCGCTCTCGGCCCAGGTCGAGTATTTAACCGTTTCCCGTGCCGAACGCGGAAAATCGCAGGCGGGCGGCAGTTTCGTCGGGAGGGGAACGACACAACGCATATATACGCCGAGCCGCTTGTTTCGGCTATGTCCCGGACTGCGCTCATCGGGAACGTCACCGCGATGCTGGAGGACGCGGGGTTCCTCGTCAGCGACCGGTGTGCGGTCCGGCCCAAGAGCTTCGACGTGGCGGCCCGCCGCGACGAGGACCTCCTCCTCCTGAAAATCCTGGGTAACGTCGACGCGCTCGACGCGGAGACCGGCGCGGAGATGCGCCGGCTCGGCGAGTACCTCAGGGGGACGCCGATGGTGATCGGGGTCCGCACCCGCGACGAGGAGCTGAAGCCCGGCGTCGTCTACTTCAGGCACGGCGTCCCGGTGATCAACCCCGACACCGCCTACGACCTGTTCGTCGAGGGGATGCCGCCGCTCATCTACGCCGCCCCCGGCGGGCTGTACGTCAGCCTCGACGGCGACCTGCTCGCCGACGAGCGCGAGGAGCGCGGCTGGTCGCTCGGCCGCCTCGCGACCGAGCTGGGCGTCTCCCGGCGCACCGTCTCCAAGTACGAGGACGGGATGAACGCCTCCATCGAGGTGGCGATCCAGCTGGAGGAGCTGTTCGACCAGCCGTTCTCCAGCCCCGTCGACGTGCTCGACGGCGCGGACGAGGTCCGCGACTCGGAGCCGACGCCCTCGGCGCCCGACGCCGACCCGGACGACGAACACGTCCTCGGCGTGCTCACGAGCGCCGGCTTCACCGTCCACCCGACCGCCCGCGCCCCGTTCAAGGCCGTCTCGGAGGACGAGGACAGCCCCGCGACGCGCGTGCTCACCGGCCACTCGGCGTTCACCGCCGCGGCCGAGAAGCGCGCCCGGATCATGTCCTCCATCGGCGAGGTGGCACGGACCCGCTCGGTGTACTTCACCGAGGAGGACGAGAAGCGCGAGTCCGTCGACGGCACCGCCCTCGTCTCCTGTGAAGAGCTCGCGGCGGTCACCGACCCAGAGGAGATCCGCGAGCTGATCCGCGACCGCGCCCGCGCCCCCTCGGAGGCCTGACCGCGCCGCCGCGGTCCGAACGGCTCTCGCGTCCGTTCTCTCCCGCCGAAAACCCTCCCTCTTCAGCCGGCCTCACCGGCCGAGGAGCCGGCTGAAGAACCCGCCGTCCTTCTCCGGCTCCTCGTCGTCGACATCGGCAGACGACTCCTCCTCGTCCGCCGTTTTCCCGTCGTTCGCCCCACTGTCGTCGTCCGCCGCCTGCTCGTCGTCCGCGTCCGCCTCGCTCTCGCCGTCCTCCTCCGACAGCACGGTGTTCATCGTCCCGGAGTCGTCGTCGCGGAACGGGATGCTGCCGGCGAGCTCGTCGTCGATGTCGTCGTCCGCCGCCGTCGGTTCCCCGCCCGCTCGCCCCTCGTCGACGGCGCCGTCGCTCGCGGGTTCGTCCTCGTCGGTCGACTCGCGCGCCGTCTCGTCCGCGTCGGGAATCGCGCCCGAGCCCGCGTCCTCGTCGGCGGCGCTCTCGTCCTCTTCGCCACCGACTCCGTCGTCGTCATGGACTCCGTCATCGCCGTCGACCTCGTCGACGGCACCGCCCTCGTCGCCGGCGGTCGCCTCGTCTTCGGTGACGGCGTTGTCGCCGGTGTCGGTCGTGACGGCGTCGTCGAGGTCGGTCTCGTCTCCGTCGCCGTCGTCGGAGTCCAGCTCCTCGTCGCCGGCGTCGTCCGCATCGGCGTCCGCCGCCTCGTCCTCGCTCGCGACGATGATGTCGTCGCCGTCGCCCGGCTCCGTCACCCCGGTCGCGTCGGGGTCCGCGACGATGATATCCTCGTCGTCTCCGCGTTCGACACCGTCCCGCTCGTCCGCTTCCGCTCGGTCGTCGCCGTCCCCGTCGTCGGCCGGCGCGTCGTCGTCGGCCGGCTCATCGTCGTCGACGATCACCGCGTCGTCCTGTGTCGCGTCCGGTTCGACCTCGTCTTCGTCGTCGCTTTCGGTCTCTTCGACGACTTCGTCCGCGTCCGCGGCGCCGTCTTCCGCGGCGCCGGAGTCCGCGATGTCGCCCGCGCGCGCTCCGGCGACGGTCGCCGCGTCGGCCGCGGGCTCGTCGAGGCCCGCGCCGTCGACGTCCGCGCCGGTCAGCGCTCGGGCCAGGTCTCTGTACGCCCGCGTCGCCGGCGCGTCGGGCGCGGCGTCGAGCAGCGGGCGGTTCGCCGCCGCGGCCCGGGCCACGGCCTCGTCGTCCGGGACCCGCCCGAGGACGGGGGCGTCGAGCAGGGTCGTGACCACCTCGTCGGCGTCGTCCGTCACGCGGGTGATCGCGGCGCCCGCGACGGTCCCGCCGAGCCGCTCGGTCAGCTGTCGCGTCTTCTCGGTGTCGCCGAGGGCGCTCCGCTCCGGGGTCGAGACGAGCAGCGTCTCGTCGGCGATCGCGAGCGGCATCGTGGAGTCGTGCGAGAGCCCGGCGCCCGCGTCGACGAACACGTAGTCGGCGTCGTCGAACGCCTCGATTGCCCGGCGGAGCCCCGAGGGGTCCGCGGCCGCGTACGCGTCGAGGTCGGTCGCGCCGGGGACGACCCGGAGGCCGGACTGCCCCTCGCGGACCGCCGCCTCCGGGTCCGCCTCGCCGGCGAGGACGTCGTGGAGGGTGGTCTCGCCGGGGGTCACCCCGACGGCGCCCGCGAGGTTCGCCATGCCGAGGTCGGCGTCGATCGCGACGACGTCGGCGCCCGAGTCCGCCAGAATCGTCGCCAGCGCGGCGGTCGTGGTGGTCTTCCCGACGCCACCCTTCGCCGACGCGACCGCATACACCGTTGCCATACGGTGTGGGTCCGGCGACTGCTACTTAAATGTAGGCGGCGGCGCCCGGATCCGGACGACGCGTCGGCCGCGTTCGGTCCGTAACTCGTCCGGAATCTCCTCGGAATCGGCGCGCGACCCCGCGGGCTTTCGCAAACACCTTATACGTCGCTTGTAGAGTTTCAGGCGATTAGTAGCATGGCGAGACCAGAGGTGCTCAACTCGATCAAGGAGGCCGAACGGGAGGCGGACGAGATCATCGCGGACGCGGAGTCGGACGCCGAGGAGCGCCTCGCCGAAGCTCGAGAGCGCGCGGACGAGATCCGCGCCGAGGCCGAGGAGGAGGCGGAGGCCGAGGCCCAAGAGCGGCTCGAAGCGGCCCGCGAGGAGATCGAGGAGCGGCGCGAGGAGATCCTCGAATCGGGGCGCGAAGACCGCGACGAGCTCGAACGCGAGGCCCGCGACCGGGTGGAATCGGCCGTCGACTACGCCGTCGAGCGGTTCGAGGCGGCGGTTCACGACCAGGCCGAGGAGGCGGTGGATGCTCAGGCCTGAGCAGATGAGCCGGGTGTCGGTGACGGGCTCGAAGCGCGTCATCGACGACGTCATCGAGGCGGCGTACGCCCACCACTCCCTGCACGTCACGGACTACGACGACCGGTACGAGGGGTTCGAGCCGGGGACCTCGCTCGACGGCGCCGAGGCCGTTAACGAGCGCCTCGTGACGGTCCGCTCGCTGGAGAGCATCCTCGACGTCGACGCCGAGGACGCCGACGTCGCCCGGTCGCTGGACGACGACGAGCTCGTCGACGAGCTGGAGCGCGTCCGCGAGCGGGTCAACGAGCTCAACGACGAGCGCGACGAGCTCCAGGCCGCGATCCGCGACCGGCAGGAAGAGATCGACCGGCTGGAGCCGTTCGCGGAGCTCGGGATCGACCTCGAGTACCTGCGCGGCTACGACTCGGTCGAGGTCGTCGTCGGCGAGGCCAAGCCCGCGGCCGTCGAGGCCGCGCTCGAAGACGCCGACTCGATCGACGTCTTCGACGTCTTCGTCGGCGGCGACGTGGTCGCCATCGTCGCGCGGCCGACCGACCCGGACGCCGAGGGCGTCGTTCAGGACGCGCTCGTCGGCGTCGACATCGCGCTGCTCGACGTCCCCGACGCGGACGCGAGCCCCGAGGAGTACGTCGCGGAGCTGGAGGCCGAGCAGGCCGACCTCCGCGACGAGCTCGACGCCGTCGAGAGCGAGCTCGAATCGGTGAAGGAGGAGGCGGCCGGCTTCCTGCTTCGCGCCGAGGAGGAGCTCACTATCGAGGCCGAAAAGAAGGAGGCGCCGCTCTCCTTTGCGACCACCGAGAACGCGTTCGTCGCCGAGGGGTGGGTGCCGACCGAGACGTACCCCGACTTCGAGGCGGCGGTCGTCGACGCCGTCGGCGACCACGTCGAGGTCGAGGAGCTCGAGCGCGCCTCGTTCACCCCCGACGGCGACCACCACACCGAGTCGGTCGACGGCGAGGGTGACGGATCCGCGAACGAGGGCGTCGCGGACGCGGAACGCGAGACGGAAACGGCGGTCGCCACCGACGGCGGCCACGCGGCCCACGGCTCCAACGACCCGCCGGTCGTCCAGGACAACGGGAGCGCGGCCGGTCCGTTCGAACTGCTCGTTCAGGCGTTCGGGCGGCCGAAGTACTCGGAGTTCGACCCGACGCTTCTGGTCTTCCTCACGTTCCCGGCGATGTTCGGGTTCATGATCGGCGACGTCGGCTACGGCGTCCTCTACGCCGCCATCGGGCTCTTCATGTACTCGAAGTTCGACGGCGCGTTCCGCGAACTCGGCTCCGTCGCGATGTGGGCCGGCGGCTTCACGATACTGTTCGGCATCTACTACGGTATCGACCTGTTCGGCTACCACGCCTACCAGCTGCTCGGGATCCACTGGCCGGTCGAGGGGAAGGGCCTCTCGCCCGCCGACCTCGACTGGGGGCTCTCGTTCCTCGTCGTGAGCGTGGTGTTCGGCATCGTCCACCTCAACATCGGCCACGTCCTCTCGTTCGTGAGTACCGCCCAGCAGCACGACGTGAAACACGCCGTCTACGAGGCCGGCTCGTGGCTGCTGATCCTCAACGGCGCGTGGATCTGGATCTTCAGCCAAGTGTTCCCCAACTCGAAGCCCGACTTCCTGTTCGAGGCCGTCTCGACCCTGACGTTCGGCGCCGTCTCGTTCAGCGGGTTCCCGGTCCTGGTCGGCTGGGCCGGCGCGGCCGCCGCGGTGCTCGGACTCGTCCTGCTCGGGATCGGCGAGCCGCCGGAGCTGGCCGAGTTCCTCTCGCCCGTCGTCAACGTCATCTCGTACGCCCGGCTCATGGCCGTCCTGCTCGCGAAGGGCGGGATGGCGCTGGCGGTCAACCTGCTCGCGTTCGGCGCGTACATCGACGACGGCGGCGACGGGAGCTTCCACTTCATCTTCAGCGCGGACTACCTCGCCGAGGTGCAAAACACCGCGGACTACGAGCTCGTCTTCGCGGGGATCACCACGGCGTTCGACCCCGCCTCGATCGGTCTCGTCGGGGTCGTCGCGCTCGTCGGCGGCGTCGTCGTCGCGCTCGTCGGCCACCTCGTCGTCCTCCTGCTCGGGGTCACCTCCGCCGGCATCCAGGCGGTCCGCCTCGAGTACGTGGAGTTCTTCGGGAACTTCTACGAGGGCGGCGGCCGCGCGTACCTGCCGTTCGGCCGCGACCGGAAGTACACCCGCGACGACTGACGACCCGACCGGTCGTCGGTCGCCGCTCGGTCTCGTCGCTTCGCGTGCGGTCGAACCCGGCAATTCCGTCGGGTATCTGACCGCAGCAGCCGCCGCTTTCCCCGCCGTTCTCCCGGATTCCGTTCGGTCGTTTTGGGAAGCTTTATGACTCCTGTAGGGGCAAATAGCAACCGTTCGGAGACGAGCAACAGCAACTACTACCAATGTTTGAAGCTACCAACGAACTCGGGAACCTCGTACTGTCGACCGGTGGAACGCTGACTGACCCCAACGCCGCGGCGGCGCTCGCCGTCGGGCTCGCGGCGCTGGGCGCAGGCTACGCGGAGCGCGGTATCGGGTCGGCCGCCGTCGGCGCGATGGCCGAGGACGACGACCTCTTCGTCAACGGGCTCATCCTGACGGTCCTTCCCGAGACGATCGTCATTCTCGCGCTCGTCGTCGTCTTCATCGTCGGGTAACTCTCCAGCGTTTTTCAACCAATGAGTTTGGAAACCGTCGTTGAGGACGTTGAAGATGAGGCCCGCGCGCGTGCGGAGGAGATCCGCGAACAGGCCGAGGCGGAGGCCGACGAGATCCTCGCCGACGCCGAGGCCGACGCGGAGCGGATCCGCGAGGAGCGGCTCTCCGAGGTCGAGAGCCAGATCGACCAGGAGCGCGAACAGACGCTCTCCTCGGCGAAGCTCGAGGCCAAACAGGAGCGGCTGGGCGCCCGCCGCGACGTCTTAGAGGACGTCCGCGACGACGTCGAGGCGGCGATCGCCGGCCTCGACGGCGACGACCGCCGCGAGCTCACCGAGGCCTTACTCGACGCGAGCCTCGCGGAGTTCGACGACGACGAGGACGTCGCCGTCTACACCCGCGCCGAGGACGTCGAGCTGCTCGAGGAGCTCGTCGCGGACCGCAACGCCGAGGTCGACGGCGAGATCGACTGTCTCGGCGGCGTCGTCGCCGAGAGCGACACCTCCCGCGTTCGCGTGAACAACACGTTCGACTCGGTCCTGGAGTCCGTCTGGGACGACGAGTTGAAGAACATCTCGGAGCGGCTGTTCGACCAATGAGCGCCGCCGGTAGCTCGAACCCCGAGTACGTCGTCGCGCGGGTTCGTGCCCGCCGCGGCAGCCTCTACGGGGACGAGGAGTACCGCAAGCTCACCCGGATGGGGCCGGCCGAGATCGCCCGGTTCATGGAGGAGTCGAGCTACGGCGCGGAGATCAACGCCCTCGGCAGCCGCCACGGCGGCGTGGACCTGATCGAGTACGCGTTGAACCGCAACCTCGCCGAGCAGTTCGACGCGATCCTCGACTGGAGCGAGGGGCCGCTGTACGACCTCATCGCCCGGTACCTCCGGAAGTTCGACGCCTGGAACGTGAAGACGGTCATCCGCGGCGTCTACACCGACGCGGACCAGTCGGCCGTCGAGGTCGACCTGATCCGCGCCGGCGAGTTCGACGACCGCCGGATCCGCCGGCTGCTGGAGGCGGACTCGATCGACGCCGTGATCGAGGTCCTCGAGGACACGATCTACGGGGAGCCGCTCCGGGCGGCGTACGCGGAGTACGAGGAGACGGACGTGCTGGTGCCCTTGGAGAACGCGGTCGACCGCGCGTTCTACGAGCGGCTCCTCTCCGGGCTCGGCGGCGACGAGCCGACCCGGCAGTACGAGGCGTTCCTCAAGGCTGAGGTGGACTTCCGGAACGCGACGAACGCGCTCCGGCTCGCCCGCTCGGGCGCGGACATCGATCCCGCGGCGTACTTCATCGAGGGCGGCGACCTGTTCACCCGGTCGTCGCTCGCGCGGCTGGCGCAGAACCTCGACGAGCTGGTCGAGTACATCGGCGACAGCCAGTACGGCGACGAGCTCGGGCCCGCGTTACGCGAGCTCGAGGAGGCGGACAGCCTCATCGCGTTCGAACACGCGATCGACGGCGCCCTGCTCGCGTACGGCGACCGGCTCGGCACGATCCACCCGGTGTCGGTCACCCCGGTGATCTCCTACATCCTCGCGAAGGAGCGCGAGACGGAGAACATCCGGGCGATAGCCCGCGGGAAGGAGGCCGGCCTCTCGCCCGACGAGATCGAATCGGAGCTGGTGATAACATGAGTCAGGAGATAGCGGTCGTCGGCAGCCCGGAGTTCACGACCGGATTCCGTCTCGCCGGCGTCCGGGAGTTCGAGAACGTGCCGGACGACGAGAAGGACGAGAAGCTCGACGACGCCGTCGAGCGGACGCTCGACGACGAGGGCGTCGGCATCATCGTGATGCACGACGACGACCTCGACCACCTCTCGCGGGGGACCCGCGAGGCGGTGGAGGGGAGCATCGAGCCGGTCCTCGTGACGCTGGGCGGCTCCGGCGCCGGCAGCGGCGGGCTGCGCGACCAGATCAAACGCGCCATCGGCATCGACCTGATGGAGGAAGACGACTAATATGAGCAAAGCAGACACAACCGACGCCGAGACGGACAACGGCGTCATTCAGAGCGTGAGCGGTCCGGTCGTGACCGCCCGCGATCTCAACGCCCGCATGAACGACGTCGTCTACGTCGGCGACGAAGGGCTCATGGGGGAAGTGATCGAGATCGAGGGCGACCTCACGACCGTTCAGGTGTACGAGGAGACCTCCGGCGTCGGCCCCGGCGAACCCGTCGAGAACACGGGCGAGCCGCTGTCGGTCGACCTCGGCCCGGGGATGCTGGACGCCATCTACGACGGCGTTCAGCGCCCCCTGGACGTGCTGGAGGGCAAGATGGGGAGCCCCTACCTCGACCGCGGGGTCGACGCGCCCGGCATCGACCTCGAGGAGGAGTGGGAGTTCGAGCCCGAGGTCGAGGAAGGCGACGTCGTCGAGCCCGGCGACATCGTCGGGGTCGTCGAGGAGACGGTCACCATCGACCACAAGGTCATGGTGCCGCCGGACTACGAGGGCGGCGAGGTCGTCGCCGCCGAGGCCGGCAGCTTCGACGTGACCGAGACGGTCGTCGAGCTCGACAACGGCGAGGAGGTCTCGATGCACCAAGAGTGGCCGGTGCGCGAGGCCCGCCCCGCGGAGGACAAGAAGACGCCCCGGACGCCGCTGGTGTCCGGGCAGCGCATCCTCGACGGGCTGTTCCCCATCGCGAAGGGCGGGACGGCCGCGATTCCCGGCCCGTTCGGCTCCGGGAAGACGGTCACTCAGCACCAGCTCGCGAAGTACGCCGACGCGGACATCATCGTCTACGTCGGCTGCGGCGAGCGCGGCAACGAGATGACCGAGGTCATCGAGGACTTCCCGGAGCTCGAGGACCCGGCCAACGGCAACCCGCTGATGGCCCGCACCTCGCTCATCGCGAACACCTCGAACATGCCCGTCGCGGCGCGTGAGTCCTGTATCTACACGGGGATCACGATCGCCGAGTACTACCGCGACATGGGGTACGACGTGGCGCTGATGGCCGACTCCACCTCGCGGTGGGCGGAGGCGATGCGCGAGATCTCCTCCCGGCTGGAGGAGATGCCCGGGGAGGAGGGGTACCCCGCGTACCTCGCCGCCCGGCTCGCGCAGTTCTACGAGCGCGCCGGCTACTTCGAGAACATCAACGGGACGGAGGGCTCCGTCTCGGCGATCGGCGCGGTGTCGCCGCCCGGCGGCGACTTCTCCGAGCCGGTCACCCAGAACACGCTGCGGATCGTGAAGACGTTCTGGGCGCTCGACGCGGACCTGGCGGAGCGCCGCCACTTCCCGTCGATCAACTGGAACGAGTCCTACTCGCTGTACAAGGACCAGCTGGACCCCTGGTTCGAAGAGGAGGTCGCCGACGACTGGGCCGAGCGGCGCCAGTGGGCGGTCGACGTGCTCGACGAGGAGACGGAGCTGCAGGAGATCGTCCAGCTCGTCGGGAAGGACGCCCTGCCCGACGACCAGCAGCTCACCCTGGAGGTCGCGCGCTACCTGCGCGAGGCGTACCTCCAGCAGAACGCGTTCCACCCGGTCGACACGTACTGTCCCCCGGAGAAGACGTACCTCATGCTGACGACGATCCAGACGTTCAACGACGAGGCGTTCGACGCGCTCGACGCCGGCGTCCCGGTCGAGGAGATCATCGACATCGACTCGGCCCCGCGGATTAACCGCATCGGCGTGCAAGAGGACTACGAGGAGTACGTCGAGGATCTCAAAGCCGAGATCACCGAGGAGCTCCGGAGCCTCTACTGACCATGAAAGAGTATCAAACCATCACCGAGATCAGCGGTCCCCTCGTGTACGCCGAGGTCGACGAGGCGATCGGCTACGACGAGATCGTCGAGATTGAGACGGCACAGGGGGAGACGCTGCGCGGGCAGGTGCTCGAATCCTCGGAGGACGTGGTCGCGATCCAGGTCTTCGAGGGCACCTCAGGCATCGACAGAGACGCGTCCGTCCGCTTCTTGGGCGAGACGATGAAGATGCCCGTCACCGAGGACCTCCTCGGGCGGGTGCTGGACGGCTCGGGCCGCCCGATCGACGACGGCCCGGAGATCGTCCCCGAGGAGCGACAGGACATCGTCGGCGCGGCGATCAACCCCTACTCCCGGGAGTACCCCGAGGAGTTCATCGAGACGGGCGTCTCCGCGATCGACGGGATGAACACGCTCGTCCGGGGGCAGAAGCTCCCGATCTTCTCCAGCTCCGGCCAGCCGCACAGCGAGCTGGCGATGCAGATCGCGCGACAGGCCAGCGTGCCCGAAGAGGAGGAGGGCGGCGACGACGAGGAGGGCTCCGAGTTCGCCGTCATCTTCGGCGCGATGGGGATCACCCAGGAGGAGGCCAACGAGTTCATGGAGGACTTCGAGCGCACCGGCGCCCTGGAGCGCTCGGTGGTCTTCATGAACCTCGCGGACGACCCCGCCGTCGAGCGGACGGTCACGCCGCGGATGGTCCTGACGACGGCCGAGTACCTCGCCTTCGAGAAGGACTACCACGTCCTCGTCATCCTGACGGACATGACCAACTACTGCGAGGCGCTCCGCGAGATCGGGGCCGCCCGCGAGGAGGTGCCCGGCCGCCGCGGGTACCCCGGGTACATGTACACTGATCTGGCGCAGCTGTACGAGCGCGCCGGCCGGATCAAGGGCCGCGACGGCTCGGTCACGCAGATCCCGATCCTCACGATGCCGGGCGACGACGACACCCACCCGATCCCGGACCTGACCGGGTACATCACGGAGGGGCAGATCTACGTCGACCCCGACCTGAACAGCCAGGGCCTCCAGCCGCCGATCAACGTCCTCCCCAGCCTCTCCCGGCTGATGGACGACGGGATCGGCGAGGGGCTCACCCGCGCCGACCACGCCGACGTGAAAGACCAGATGTTCGCGGCGTACGCGGAGGGCGAGGACCTCCGCGACCTCGTGAACATCGTCGGTCGCGAGGCGCTGTCGGAGCTGGACAACCAGTACCTCGACTTCGCGGACGCGTTCGAGTCGGAGTTCATCGACCAGGGCTTCGAGACGAACCGCGACATCGAGGAGACGCTGGAGATCGGCTGGGACCTCCTCTCGATGCTGCCGAAGGACGCCCTCAACCGGATCGACGAGGAGTTCATCGAGGAGCACTACCGCGAGGACGACGCCGAGCGCGAAGTCGTCGAAGCGGCCGACTAACGTCTCGGCTCACTTTTTGACGCCCGTCGCACGCTCGCTCGGTAGCGACGGCGTCGCCGGAAATCGCCCGTCGACGAGGCCGGATCGATCCCCCCTCGCCGGCCCGCCGAACCGACGCGTCTGAAAAGAATTATCCGCCTCGGAGCGGAACCTTCCCCCAAGATGGCCAAGGACGTCAAACCGACGCGGAAGAACCTGATGGCGATCGAGGACCGCATCGAGCTCTCCGAGCGCGGCCACGACACGCTCGAACAGAAGCGCGACGGGCTCATCATGGAATTCATGGACATCCTCGACCAGGCGCAGGACGTCCGGTCCGAGGTCTCCGAGAACTACGAGACGGCCCAGCGCAAGATCGACATGGCCCGCGCGATGGAGGGCGACGTGGCCGTCCGCGGCGCGGCCGCGGCGCTGAAAGAGCACCCCGAGATCACGACCCAGTCGAAGAACATCATGGGCGTCGTGGTCCCGCAGATCGAGTCCTCGAAGGTGAAAAAGAGCCTCGACGAGCGCGGCTACGGCCTGCTCGGCTCCTCGGCGCGCATCGACGAGGCGGCCGACGCCTACGAGGAGCTGTTAGAGAAGATCATCCTCGCGGCCGAGGTCGAGACGGCGATGAAGAAGATGCTCACGGAGATCGAGACCACGAAGCGCCGCGTGAACGCCCTGGAGTTCACCCTGCTCCCGACCCTCTACGAGAACCAGGAGTACATCGAGCAGAAGCTCGAAGAGCAGGAGCGCGAGGAGATCTTCCGCATGAAGAAGATCAAGGCGAAAAAGGAGGAAGAGGAGAAGGAAGAGGCCGAAGAGGACGCCGCGGTCGCGGCCGCGGAGACCGAAGAGCCCGAGCCCGCCGACTGACGGCTCCCCGGCCGATAGCCCGTCGCGCGTCGGCTCCCGAACCGCCATCACCGCTCCCGCGTCGGTCGCCGCTTCTCTCTCTGCCGTCGACTTTTACCCGGACCCGTCCGTAGCGACGAGCGTGTCCTGTCCACACTGCGACGCCGACGTCGTCGCGTTCGCCGTGCCGTCCGCGCTCCGCGAGTACGCCCCGGCCGACGCGGCCGCGATCTGTACGCGCTGTCTGCGAGTCGTCGCCGCGGACGAGGCGGGCTTCGAGGGCGCGGCCGACGAGGCGGGGGTCGCGGACGGAGTGCCCGACGATCCCGACTTCTCCGCGGTCGACCCCGCGTTCCCGTCCGGGGAGGCCGGCGTCGCGCTGGCGCTCTGCTGTGGCAAACTGGAGTCGTTCGCGCTCAACCGCGCGTCGATCGAGGCGCTGATCGGCCACGCCGAGGGAGCGGGCGCCGACGCGTTCGCCTTCTTCGACCGGCTCGACGCGCCCGAGGCCGCGTTCGACTTAGACAGGCGGCGGGCGGCGCTTTACGATGCGATTTAGGACTGATCGGGTTTCAACAAAGGCGATGTTGCCAGTTGTCATTTATAAATAGCTGATTGCGGACCGACGGACGATACCGCCAAAGCCCCAGCCGCTCGCTTATAAATGGCTGCTGATGAATCGATTATGAACAGCTCCAAAGCCCCAGCCGCGAGGACGGCGCACACTCGTTGCGCTCCTCGCTCGTTCGCTCCGCTCACTCGCTGCGGTGCTTACGTCGTCTGTGCCGTCCTCGCGGCAGCGTGGCGCTACGCGCCACGGGCAGCCGGCGGCGAAGCCGCCGGCGACACCGCAGCGAGGGAGCGACAGCGACCGAGCGAGGAGCGCAGCAAGGCGCGCGAGCCGTCGCGGCTGGGGCTTTGGAGGTCGTCAGCGCAACCCG
>NZ_JBZVGZ010000040.1:0-19198 GCF_058630335.1 Halorubrum sp. SD41 | reverse complement strand
CCCCGCGGGGCGGCCCCGGGCCGGCCCACCGGCCCCGCCGCGGGCGCTCCGGGCCGCCAGGGCGAGGGGGAGGGCCGGGGCGCGGGGGCGGACCACGGGGTCGTCGTCGAGCACGAGGACCGAGGCGTGCTCGCCCAACGCGGAGGTCACAATTGTACGTCATAGGTCCCGCCCAGCGTATAAATCTTCGTACCGATCGGCGGAACACCGGTGCCGTCGCCCGTTTCCGATCGATCGCAACGTTTCCAGTCCGCCCGTGCGACCGGTCGCCGTCGCTCCGGCCGAGAATCCCCATCGAGCCCGTCTCGCGGGGGCGAGCGGCGCCGTCACGGGCCACGAGCGACCCCGGAACCCTTTTGGAGCAACACGGGCCACGTTCGTGTAATGAGCGATCTCGAAGCGGAGTACCGTCTCGACTACTTCGAGGAAGAAGGGTTCGAGCGCAAGGAATGCACCTCCTGTGGCGCGCACTTCTGGACCCGCGACGCGGGGCGAGAACTGTGCGGCGAGCCGCCCTGCGAGGACTACAGCTTCATCGACGACCCGGGCTTCCCGGAGGCCCGCTCGCTGTCGGAGATGCGCGAGGCGTTCCTCTCCTTCTTCGAGGACCACGGCCACGAGCGGATCGACCCGTATCCGGTCGCCGCGAACCGCTGGCGCGACGACGTCCTCCTGACGCAGGCGTCGATCTACGACTTCCAGCCGCTCGTCACCTCGGGGCAGACGCCGCCGCCGGCGAACCCGCTGACGATCTCGCAGCCCTGCATCCGGATGCAGGACATCGACAACGTCGGCAAGACGGGCCGGCACACGATGGCGTTCGAGATGATGGCCCACCACGCGTTCAACACGCGCGAGGAGGTCGACGAGGACGAGTACGCCTACCACGGCGAGGTGTACTGGAAAGACGAGACGGTACAGTACTGCGACGAGCTGTTCGAGAGCCTCGGCGCGGATCTCGAGGAGATCACCTACATCGAGGACCCGTGGGTCGGCGGCGGCAACGCCGGGCCCGCCATCGAGGTCATTTATAAGGGCGCCGAGCTGGCGACGCTCGTCTTCATGTGCATGGAGCAGGACCCCGAGGGCGACTACGAGATGAAGGACGGGAACACGTACTCGTTCATGGACACGTACATCGTCGACACCGGGTACGGGCTCGAACGGTGGACGTGGATGAGCCAGGGGACCGCGACGGTGTACGAGGCGATCTATCCCGACGCCATCGACTTTTTGAAGGACAACGCCGGGATCGAACGCACCGAGGCGGAACGCGAGATCGTCCACCGCGCCGCGAAGCTCTCCGGCCGGCTCGACATCGACGACGTCGACGACGTGGAGGCCGCCCGCGGCGAGATCGCCGACCGACTCGACGTCGACGTCGACCGCCTGCGCGAACTGGTCGAGCCGCTCGAATCGATCTACGCGATCGCCGACCACTCGCGGACGCTCGCGTACATGTTCGGCGACGAGATCGTCCCCTCGAACGTCGGGACGGGCTACCTCGCCCGAATGGTGTTGCGCCGGATGAAGCGGCTCGTCGACGAGGTGGGCGTCGACGCCCCGCTCGACGAGCTCGTCGACATGCAGGCCGAGCGGCTCGGCTACGAGAACCGCGACACGATCCGCGAGATCGTCCGCAGCGAGGAGCGGAAGTACGAGCGGACGCTGGAGCGGGGCGCCCGCAAGGTCGAGCAGCTCGCCGACGAGTACGCCGGGGCCGGCGAGCCGATCCCCACCGAGGAGCTGTTAGAGCTGTACGACTCCCACGGGATCCAGCCCGACATGGTCGCCGACATCGCCGACGAGCGCGGCGCGGCCGTCGACGTGCCCGACGACTTCTACGCGCTCGTCGCCGACCGACACGAGGAGGCCGACGCCGCGACCGGGGGCGACGAGCGCGACGAGCGGCTCGCCGACCTCCCCGAGACGGAGAAGCTGTTCTACGACGACCAGGGGCGCACGGAGTTCGAGGCGGTCGTCCTCGACGTGTTGGACGCCGAGGAGGGGTACGACGTCGTGTTGGACCAGACGATGTTCTACCCCGAGGGCGGCGGCCAGCCGGCCGACAGGGGCCAGCTCACGGTCGGCGAGACCACCGTCGACGTCACCGACGTGCAAGAGCGTGACGGCGTCGTCCTCCACCGCACGGACGCGGACCCCGGGAAAGGCGAGTTCGTCAAGGGGCAGGTGGACGGCGACCGCCGCGAGCGGCTCCGCGCGCACCACACCGCGACCCACCTGATCGGTCACGCCGCCCGCGAGGTGCTCGGCGACCACGTCCGGCAGGCGGGCGCCCAGAAGGGGACCGACTCCGCGCGGCTCGACGTGCGCCACTTCGAGCGCATCACCCGCGAGGACGTGAAGGCGATCGAGCGCGTCGCCAACGAGCTCGTCCGCGACGACGTCCCCGTCAGACAGGAGTGGCCCGACCGCAACGAGGCCGAGGCGGAACACGGCTTCGACCTGTACCAAGGGGGCGTGCCGCCGGGAACGAACGTCCGGCTGATCCACGTCGGCGACGCCGACGTCCAGGCCTGCGCGGGCACCCACGTCGACCGGACCGGCGAGATCGGCGCCGTGAAGGTGCTGAAGACGGAGCCGGTTCAGGACGGCGTCGAGCGGATCGCCTTCGCCGCGGGCGCCGCGGCGGTCGAGGCGACCCAGCGCACCGAGGACGCGCTGTACGACGCGGCCGACGTGTTGGACGTCGACCCGCTCGACGTGCCCGAGACGGCCGAGCGCTTCTTCGAGGAGTGGAAGGCGCGGGGGAAGGAGGTCGAGTCGCTGAAAGAGGAGCTGGCGACCGCGCGTGCCGCCGGCGGCGCCGACGCCGAGGAGGTCGAGGTCGCCGGGGCGACCGCGGTGATCCAGCGGCTCGACGGCGACGCCGACGAGCTGCGCGCGACCGCGAACGCCCACGTCGACGACGGGAAGGTCGCGGTGATCGGCAGCGGCGCCGGCGGCTCCGCGAGCTTCGTCGTCGGCGTCCCCGACGGCGTCGACGTGAACGCCGGGCAGGTCGTCTCGGAGCTCGCCGGGCGCGTCGGCGGCGGCGGCGGCGGCCCGCCCGACTTCGCGCAGGGCGGCGGCCCCGACGCGGAGGCGCTCGACGACGCGCTCGACGCGGCGCCCGACGTCCTCCGCAGCCTCCAGGAGGCCTAGCTCCGTCCCAGCGAGTTCCATATGCCCTACGCGACCAACGCCGGCACCGAGATCCGGTACGAGGTGGACGCGCCCGACGCCGGTACGGACGACGAGGCGGTCGTGTTCTGCGGCGACGTCGGGCTCGGCGCGTGGCAGTTCGGCTGGCAGCACGCCGCGCTGGCCGGGCCGCACACGGTGATCACGCCCGAGACGCGCGGCGTCGGGCGGTCGGACGCGCCGCCCGGCCCGTACCGGGCCGAGACGCTCGCCGCCGACCTCGACGCGGTCTGTGCGGCCGAGGGCGTCAGGAACGCCCACCTCGTCGGGTACGGCCTCGGCGGGATGGTCGCGCTGACGGCCGCGCTGACCGGCTCGCGACCGGCGAGCCTGGCCCTGGTGGGAACGCCGCCCGCGGGCGACGCGTACAACCCCGCCGGCGTCTGGGCCGACCCGAGCGACCCGGCCACGGTCGAGGGGTCGCTCTCCGGGCTGCTCTCGCCCGACTTCCGCGAGGCGCACCCGGACGCGCTCTCGCGGATCGCGGAGTGGCGCCTCGCGGAGGACGCCGACCGGGAGGCGTACGAGGCGCACCGCGCGGCGGTCGAGGCGTTCGACCTGACCGACGACCTCTTCGAGGTCACGACGCCGGCCCTGGTCGTCCACGGGGGCGACGACACCGTCTGTCCGGTCACGGCCGGCGAGACGCTCGCGGAGGGGCTCCCGCGCGGCGAGTTCCACGCCGTCGAGGGCGCCCGGCACCTCGTCGGGGTCGAGGCGTCGGCGGCGGTCAACGACCTGCTCACGGGCTGGCTCGCCGAACACGCGACCGACCGGTTCGCGTAGTGCCGGCGCCCTCCGGCGGGCCAACGCCGCGGTTCGAGCGGTGCCCCGCGTCCGCGTCGTCGGCCGGCACGTCCGGCGCCGCAACCGTTTTGTGACTCTCGCGTCTCCGTTCGGTCGATGACTCGCCTCCGGTTCGCCCTGTTGAACGCCGCCCACGACGGCGCGAACACCCGGCGGAACTTCCGCCGGGAGCTCGACGCCGACCTCGTCGAGTTCGACGTCAACGACGGGGACCTCCCCGACGACACCGAGTTCGACGGCGTCGTGGTGACGGGGTCGCGCTCGTCGGTGTACTGGGACGAGGCGTGGATCCCGCCGCTCGTCGACTACGTCGCCGAGGCCGCCGACGACGGCGTCCCGGTCCTCGGCGTCTGTTACGGCCACCAAGTGCTCGCGGAGGCGCTCGGCGGCCGCGTCGCGGGGATGGACGGCTTCGAGATCGGCTACAACGAGATCCGCCGCGTGCGCGACGACCCGCTGTTCGAGGGGATCGGCGAGTCGTTCACCGCCTTCACGACCCACGGCGACGCGGTCGTCGAGCTCCCGCCGTCGGCGACGCTGCTGGCCGAGAACGACCGCGGCGTCCACGCGTTCCGCGACGGCCACTGCTGGGGCGTCCAGTTCCACCCCGAGTACGACGTCGAGACCGCCCGCGACGTGACCGACGGCAAGCGCGACCAGATCGGTGACGCCCGCGTGGACGGCGTCCTCGAATCGATCACCCCCGAGGCGTACGACGCGGCCTGCGAGGCGAAGGCGCTGTTCGAGAACTTCACCGCCCACGCCGAGCGGCTGGCGGCCGACCGGGCGGAGCGGGCCGCCGCGGACGACTGAGAGAGGAGTCAGAGCGAGCGGACGGACCCCACGGCCGAGCGCCCCGGTCGAACACCCTTATACGGTTCCCGGACCGATCCTCGGTATGAACGTAGTACCGGACACGAGCGCGGTCGTCGACGGCCGCGTGTCCGAACGCGTCGCGGACGGGACCTACGAGTCGGTCACCGTGTTCGTCCCGGAGGCGGTCGTGGGCGAGCTGGAGTCGCAGGCGAACGACGGGCTCGAATCCGGCTGGGACGGGCTGAGCGAGCTGAAGCGGCTCGCGGACTACGCCGACGACGGGACGATCGAGCTGCGGTACGTCGGCGAGCGCGCGAGCGGCGACGCCCGCTCGAACGCCCACGAGGGCGACGTGGACGCGCTTATCCGCGACCTGGCGGCCGACCACGACGCGACCCTCCTGTCGAGCGACGTGGTCCAGGCCGAGGTCGCCCGCGCGAAGGGGCTCGACGTCGAGTACGTCGAGCCCGTCGCCCGCGGCGTCGTCGACGAGCTTCCGATTCAGGACTTCTTCACCGACGAGACGATGTCGGTCCACCTCAAGACCGGCACCGTCCCGAAGGCGAAGCGCGGGACGCTCGGCGAGATGCGCTACGTCGAGGTCGCGGACGAGGAGACCGACGAGGAACAGATGCGCGAGTGGGCCAACTCGATCGTCGACCTCGCCCGCCAGTCGAACGAGGGGTTCATCGAGCTCTCCGACGACGGGATGGACATCGTCCAGTTCCGGAACTACCGGATCGCGGTGGCGCGGCCCCCCTTCGCCGACGGCATCGAGATCACCGCCGTCCGCCCCATCGCGAAGACGACCCTCGACGACTACGAGTTCGCCGACGAGCTGCGCGAGCGGTTCAAAGAGCGCAAGCGCGGCGTGCTCATCTCGGGGTCGCCCGGCGCCGGCAAGTCGACGTTCGCGCAGGCGGTCGCCGAGTTCCTGAACGACAGCGACTACGCGGTGAAGACGATGGAGAAGCCGCGGGACCTCCAGGTCGGTCCGGAGATCACGCAGTACGGCGCGCTCGGCGGCGAGATGGAGAACACCGCCGACTCCCTCCTCCTCGTTCGCCCCGACTACACCATCTACGACGAGGTCCGGAAGACGAACGACTTCGAGGTGTTCTCGGACATGCGGATGGCCGGCGTCGGCATGGTCGGGGTCGTCCACGCATCTCGGGCCATCGACGCGCTCCAGCGGCTCGTCGGGCGCGTCGAACTCGGGATGATCCCCCAGATCGTCGACACCGTCGTCTACATCGAGGCCGGCGAGGTCCACACCGTCTACGACGTGACCACCGAGGTGAAGGTGCCCGCCGGGCTCACCGCCGAGGACCTCGCCCGCCCGGTCATCCAGGTGTCGAACTTCGAGACCGGCCGGCCCGAGTACGAGATATACACCTTCAACCGGCAGGTCGTCACGGTGCCGCTCGACGAGGACGGCGGCGAGGCCGAAAGCGAGTCCGGCGTCGGCCGCATCGCGAAAAAGGAGATCGAACGCGAGATCAAGTCGGTCGCGCACGGCCAGGTCGACGTGACGCTCAACGGCGACGACGAGGCGGTCGTCTACGTCACCGAGGGCGACATCGGCACGGTGATCGGGAAGGGCGGCGGCCGCATCGCCGACATCGAGAACCGCCTCGGGATCGACATCGACGTGCGGACGCACGACGAGAAGCCCGGCGGGTCGGGCGGCGGCTCCGCCGGCGGCGCGGCCGAGAACGGCCGCGGCGACGGGCAGGTCGGCGCCGAGCGCGGGACGGCCGTTGCGCCGGAGATCACCTCGCGGCACGTCGTCATCGACGTCGACGACGGGGTGGGCGAGACGGTCGAGGTGCGCGCCGACGGCGAGTACCTCTTCACCGCCACCGTCGGCCGCGGCGGCGAGGTCCAGGTCTCCCGCGGCTCCGCCATCGCCGAAGAGTTGGAGGACGCGATCGACCGGAACCGGACGGTGACGGTCGTCCCGGCGCGCTGAGCCGGGAGCCGTCGGGCGGCGGCGCGCCAAGACGGCGGCCGTCCGGCCCGCTCGCGACCGGACGCGGACGTTTCCGAACCTTGTCACGTCGTCGTGCGACGCGGTGGCGTACCACGATCGACGTATCGTATTCCTCCTGAAAGATAACGCTTTTTTGCCGGTGGTCGGAACGACGTAGTATGGCCGATGAGTTAAAACGCGGGCTCGAGGGCGTCCTCGTCGCGGAGTCGGATCTGAGCTACGTCGACGGCGAGGTCGGGAAGCTCGTATACCGCGGGTACGACATCGAGGACCTCGCGCGCGGCGCGTCCTACGAGGAGGTGCTGTACCTGCTGTGGCACGGCTCCCTGCCCACCGCCGCGGAGCTCGACTCGTTCGCCGCCGACCTCGCGGCGGAGCGCGAGGTGAACGACGACGTCATCGAGACGGTGCGCGCGCTCGCGGACGCCGGCGAGCGACCGATGGCCGCGCTCCGGACCGCGACGTCGATGCTGTCCGCGTACGACCCGGACGACGACGAGGAGGGCGACGACGGCGAGGCCGCCCTCCGCCAGGGCCGGCGGATCACGGCGAAGATCCCGACGGTCCTCGCCGCGTTCGAGCGCGTCCGGCAGGGCGAGGAGCCGGTCGCCCCCGACCCGGAGCTCTCGCACGCCGGGAACTTCCTCTACATGCTCACCGGGACCGAGCCGGACGCGGTGAGCGAGGAGACGTTCGACATGGCGCTGACGCTCCACGCCGACCACGGGCTCAACGCCTCCACGTTCACCGCGATGGTGATCGGCTCGACGATGGCCGACGTCTACTCCGGCGTCACCGGCGGCATCGGCGCGCTCTCCGGCCCGCTCCACGGCGGCGCCAACCAGGACGTGATGGAGGTGCTCCACGAGGTCGACGCCTCCTCGAAGGACCCCGTCGAGTGGGTGAAAGACGCCCGGGACGAGGGGCGGCGCATCCCCGGATTCGGCCACCGCGTCTACAAGGTGAAAGACCCCCGCGCGAAGATCCTCGAAGAGAAGCTCCGCGACCTCTCGGAGTCGTCGGGCGACACGAAGTGGCTCGACTACACCACCGCGATCGAGGAGTACCTCACCGACCAAGGGCTCGTCGAGAAGGGGATCGCCCCGAACGTCGACTTCTACTCCGGCTCCGTCTACGACTCGCTCGGTATCCCGGTCGACATGTACACGCCCATCTTCGCGATGAGCCGCGTCGGCGGGTGGATCGCCCACGTCGCCGAGTACCAGGAGGACAACCGCCTCATCCGCCCGCGCGCCCGCTACACCGGCCCCGAGGACGTCGAGTTCGTCCCCGTCGACGAGCGGTAGGCGACACGTTCCCCCGTTCCGTTTCTCTCCCGGTCGTCGCCGTTCCCCAGCCGCGGCCTCAGACCCCGAGCCGCTCGCGGGCGTATTTCGCGAGCAGCGGGACGTCGTCGAGGTGGAGCAGCCGAGCCATCCCCGCCTTCTCGCCGCGGTTCGCCTTCGCCAAGATGTCGTCGTCGGTCTCTTGGAGGTCGCGCATCAACCGGTCGTACCGCTCGTTCGGCGCGAGGTACAGCAGCTCCGTGAGCGCCAGCCGCGACTCCGCGCGCGGCGCCACGTCGCGGTGCCACAGCGTCTCGTACACCGCGAGGCTCTCCGCGTCGATGCGCCGCTCAGAGTCGGTGAGACAGCGGTCGACGGTCGCCGCGGCGGCGCGAGCGGACTTCATCCCCTTGTGGATCCCCTCGCCCCACAGCGGGTCGATGGAGGGGACCGTATCGCCGATCGCGATGAACCGGTCCGTGTGCATCTGCCCCGGGCGCTGGATATGCGCGGAGCCGCGGTGGACCTTCTCGTCGATCTGTTCGGCGTCGGAGAACCGCGGGTCGCGACTCACCCAGTCGTCGAGGTAGCCGTCGACGGTCTTCCCCGCCTCGGCGAACTCGCGGTGGCGGTCGTTCTGGATGTAACAGAGGCCGACCTTCGCGGTGTCCTCGCCGGTCGCGAAGATCCACGAGTAGCCGCCCGGCGCGATGTTGTGGTCCAGCCGCAGCATCATCGCGCGCCGGAGGTCCGCGTAGTCGGGGTGGTTCATCTCGACGCCCTCCATCTCGTACTCGATGCCGATCGCCTGGTTCTCGCGTTCGAGGTCGACGACGTCGAGCGCGCTCGCGAGCGGCGCGGCCGGGCCGGTGGCGTCGATCACCACGTCGGCGTACACCTCCTCGTCGCCGTTGTACCGAACCCCTTCGATGACGCCGTCGTCGTCGAGAATCGGCCGCGAGACGCGCGCGTCGAAGCGGTACTCCGCGCCGTTCTCGCGGCCGTCCGCCACGAGGAACCGCTTGAACTCCGCGAACTCCAACACCGCCCCCGGCTGGTAGCTCTCGTAGTACTCGTTGGGCGACTCCAACACGACGTCGTCGGTGTACGACATCACGACGTCGTCGGGGATCCCGAAGGAGGACATCATCGACGGGAACGTGCCCGCCGTCGACTTGTTGCTCTGTCGCGGGAACTCGGCTTCCGACTCCGTCTCCAAGACGACGACGTCGTAGTCGCGCGTCGCTAGGTCGCGGGCGCACTGCGCGCCCGCCGGACCGGCCCCGGCGATAGCGACGTCGTAGCGGTCAACCATACACGCCAGTTGCGGACCCTCCTAATTAGGCTTGCTGAAACTCCCCGAAAAATCCGCGTGAACCCGCCCGTTCGGCCGGTTTTGGCCGTCGAGAGAGGTCGGAATCCCCCGGCTTCGTCCGGCGGTCTCAGTAGAACTCGCGGACGAGGTCGGTCGCCCCCTCGGGGGCGCCGTCCGGGATGACGGACATGTCCTCGTCGACGCCGTGCTGTTCGTGGTACGGCACCGACGACTCGTCCTTGTAGATGACGCCCTGATGTTCCTTCTCGTTGTCGAGGATGACGTCCTTCGCGTCCTCGCGGTCGGTCGGGTCGTGGTCCTCCTCCTTGAGGTCGACCAGCGAGTCGCGGAAGTAGTCGTACGTGTCGACGTCGTTGAAGGTGACGCAGGGGGAATAGACGTTGACGAAGCCGAACCCGTCGTGCTCGATGGCCTCCTGGATGATCTCTTGGTGGCGGAGCGCGTCCGAAGAGAACGACTGGGCGATGAACGTCGCGCCGGAGGCGAGCGCCAGCGCGTGCGGGTTCACCGGGGGCTGTTTGGGGCCCTCGGGGCTCGTCGAGGTCTCGAAGTCCTCGCGCGAGGTGGGCGAGGCCTGCCCCTTCGTCAGCCCGTAGATGCGGTTGTCCATCACGACGTACGTCATGTCGACGTTGCGTCGGACGGCGTGGACGAAGTGGCCCGCGCCGATGGAGTAGCCGTCGCCGTCGCCGCCGGCGACCATCACTTCGATGTCGGGCCGGGCCATCTTGACGCCGGTCCCGACTGGGAGCGCGCGCCCGTGAACGCCGTGGAGCGCGTAGCTGTGCATGTACGTGCCGATCTTGCCGGAACAGCCGATGCCGGCGACGACGAAGGTGTTGTCGGGGTCGTTGCCCGTCTCCGCCAGCGCCTTCATCATGCCGTTCATCGTCCCGAAGTCGCCGCATCCCGGGCACCACGTCGGCTGCTTGTCGGACTTGAAGTCGGTGAATCGAATCTCTGAGCTCATTGGTTACGCCTCCACCCCCGCTTCGAGGGTCGACTTGATCTCCGCTGCGAGTTCGTCGGCCTTGAACCGCACGCCGTTGTACTTGTTCACGCGGTCGACCCGTTCGAGCACGTCGTGCTCGACGAGGTCCGCGAACTGCCCCTGTTCGTTACACTCGACGACGACCGTTCGCTCGGCCGCCGCAACGTCCTCGGAGAGGTCCGGCCGCGGGAAGACGTACGGGACCGAGAGGACCCGTACGTCCAGTCCGTCCTCTTCGAGGAACTCGACCGCCTCGGCGAGCGCGCCCTCGTTCGACCCCCACGTGACCACGAGGGTGTCGGCGTCCTCGGCGCCGAACTCGCGCGGGCTCCAGTCCTCGCGCTCGCGGGCCGTCTCCACCTTCCGGTTTCGCTTGTCGACCTGCGCGACGCGCATGTCGGTGTCCTCGGTCCGGCGCCCCTGCTCGTCGTGTTCGAGGCCGGTGGACATGTGCGCGCCGTCGGCCGTGCCGGGGAACGCCCGCGGCGAGATCCCGTCGTCGGTGATCTCGTGGGGCTGAAAGCCGCCCGACTCGCTGGTGTGGTCGTCGATCGTCGTCTCGTCGACGACGTTGCCGCGGTCGACCTCCACCTCGTCCATGTCGAAGGTCTCCGGGGAGAACGTCTGCTCGGTGACCGCCATCGAGAGGTCGGCGGTGAGGTAGACGGGGAGCTGGTACTTCTCGGCGAGGTTGAACGCCTCGACCGTCTTCCAGAAGCACTCGTCGATCGTCGTCGGCGCGAGGACGAACCGCGGGACCTCGCCGTGGCCGCCGTACAGCATCTGGTTCAGGTCGCCCTGCTCCTGTTTCGTCGGCATCCCCGTCGAGGGGCCCGAGCGCATCACGTTACAGATGACGAGGGGCGTCTCCGAGGTGGCGATGAGCCCGAACGTCTCCGTCATCAGGTCGATCCCCGGCCCGGAGGTCGCCGTCATCGCGCGGGCGCCGCCGCGGGCCGCGCCCAGCGCCATGTTGATCGCCGACAGCTCGTCTTCCGCCTGAACGACGTGACCGCCGTACCGCTCGATGCGGCCGGTGAGGTACGTCATCACGTCGGTCGCGGGCGTAATCGGGTAGCCGGCGTAGAAGCGGCAGCCGGCCGCGATGGCGCCCATACCGATCGCCTCGTCGCCGTTGAGGAGGACGTAGTCCTCGTCGGTGGTCTCCAGCGAGTAGTCGAACTCGTGGTCGTACTCGTCGGCGACGTGCGACTGGCCCGCGCGGGCCGCCTCCTTGTTGTTGTCGACGAGCTTCTGTCCCTTGTCCTTGAACCGCTTCTCCAGCGCCGAATCGAGGTTCTCGATGGGGAAATCCGCCACCTCGCAGGCGGCGCCGAGCGCGACGACGTTCCGCATGATCGCCCCGCCGGCCTCCTCGGCGAGGCTCTTGAGGGGCACATCGAGCCCGATCATCCCCTCGGGGATTTCGACGTCCTGCATCGTGGTCCGCTCGCCGTCGTAGATGATCACCGACCCCTCGTGGAGCTCGTCGAGGTTCTCCTCGATCGTCCGGGGGGTCAACGCGATGAGCACGTCGAGTCGGTCAACGACGCTCTGTACCTTGTCGACGGAGGTCCGCACCTTGTAGGCGGTGTACCCGCCTCGGATCCGCGATGCGAAGTCCTTCGACGTGAACACGTGCCGACCCGCGCGGGAAAGCGCCTGTGCGAAGATCTTCCCCGTCGAGTCGATGCCGTCGCCGGCCTCTCCGCCGACAGCCCAGTTGAAATCCGCGGCCATGTGCTATGGGCAAGGTTCCGGCGGACTCATCAAAAGGCTTCTGGAAGGAGCCACCGAGGTGTTTCTGGACGAACGTGTTCGATCTCGCGAATACTGTCGGCTCTAAGCGCTGTATTCGGCTTATATACGAATATAATTGAACATACATCCACCGTATTCCTCACGATCGACCCCTCGCGTCGGACCCGTTTTCGACGATTATCGAACATTCTCGGCCGGGAGCGTACCTCCCGGACGCGTCGGCGAAGGCGGCGGTGTGACGAGAGCGTGGGCGTCGCCGAGTGCGCGCGTTTCGACTCGGGGCGCGCCGCGGGAAGCGGTTTCGGCACGGGCAGGACCGACCCCGACGGGAAGGGGTTTGTGTCTCCCCCGCCGATCCGTCGTATGGACACGACAGCGACGGTCGAGGCGGTCGAGGCGGTCGGCCCCGACACGTACGCCCTCCGCTTCCGCGCGCCCGAGGGGTTCGCGGCCGAACCCGGACAGTTCGTGAAGCTCGGCACCGAGATCGAGGGGGAGTCGGTCGCGCGCTTCTACACCCTCTCGTCGCCGCGCGTGGGCGAGACGTTCGAGGTCACGGTCGGCATCGACCCCGAGGAGGGCGGGGAGTTCTCGGCGTTCCTCTCGGACGCCGAGGCCGGCACCGAGATGACCCTCTCCGGCCCGTACGGCGACCAGCACTACGACGGCGAGCCCCGCGCGGTCGTGATCGCGGGGGGTCCCGGGATCGGCCCCGCGGTCGCCATCGCGGAGCGCGCGCTCGACGAGGGCGCCGAGGCCGCGGTCGTCTACCGCGACGACGACGTCGCGCACGCCGACCGGATCGACGCACTCCGCGAGCGCGGCGCCGATATTCGGCTCCTCGACGCGGGCGACCCCCTGACCGACGCCGTCGCCGAGGTCATCATCGGCGCGGACGGCGAGACCGTGTTCGTCTACGGGTTCGCCGACCTCGTCGCCGACGCGGAGGCCGCGGTCGACGCGGCCGGGGGCGACGCGGACGCCGCGAAGGTCGAGAACTTCGGATAGCGGGCGTCCGGACGGCCGACATCGCCCCGCGGCCTCGCCCGCCGGTGCCGCCACGCTTTACGTACTCCCCCGAGAGGTGTGGGTATGGACTACCGACGACTCGGCGACACCGGGCTCAGCGTCTCGGAGCTCTGCTTCGGGACGTGGCGGTTCGGGCGCGAGACGAACGGCGTCGTGGAGACGGGCCGCGAGGAGTCGCACGAACTGCTCGACGCGGCCGCGGACCGCGGGATCAACTTCATCGACACGGCCAACGTGTACGGGAACCCGAACGGGACGAGCGAGGAGTACATCGGCGAGTGGCTCGCGGACCGCGACCGCGAGGACTACGTGATCGCCTCGAAGGTGTACTTCCCGTTCGACGGGCGCGGCGAGCCCGGCCCGAACGACTCGGGGCTCGGTCGGAAGCACGTCCGCGCGCAGATCGAGGGCACCCTCGACCGGCTCGGCACCGACTACCTCGACGTCTACTACATCCACCGCTGGGACGAGGAGACGCCGATCGAGGAGACGATGCGCGCGCTCGACGAGCTGGTCGCGGAGGGGAAAGTGCACCACCTCGGCGCGTCGACGATGGCGGCCTGGCAGCTGACCAAAGCGCAGTGGACGGCGGACGTCAACGACTACGCGAGCTTCGACGCCGTCCAGCCGCTCCACCACGCCGGCTACTACGAGGACGTGAGCGAGTACCTCGACGTCTGTATCGATCAGGACCTCGCGGTCTGCCCGTACTCCCCGCTCGCGGGCGGGTTCCTCACCGGGAAGTACGAGCGCGCCGACCCGGACGACCCCGAGAAAGTGATCGCGCCGGACGGCTCGCGCGCGAGCTTCGACGACCGGTTCGAGCGCTTCTACCTCTCGGAGCGCGGCTGGAAGGTGCTCGACGCGGTCCGCGAGGTCGCCGACGAGCTGGACGCCACGCCCGCGCAGGTCGCGCTCGCGTGGCTCACCGAGTGGGACGAGTTCACCTGCGTCCCCATCGTCGGCGCGCGGACGGTCGACCAGCTCGACGAGAACGTCGCGGCCGCCGACCTCGACCTCTCCGACGAGCAGTGGGACCGGATCATGGACGCGCGGTACGCCCCCGACGGGACGCTCTGGGGACACTGAGCGCGGGGACCAGCGACGGGCGGCCGCGTCCGAATCGGAGCGCGGCCGCTACTCGTCGAAGTCGGGGAGGTCGTCCGGCGCCTCGAAGTCGGCCTCCCAGTCGATGTACTCCTCCTTCAGCGTCTCGCAGACGATCTGTCCGAGTTCGGTCAGGCCGGCGTTGATCGCGGAGACGGTCCCCCACGAATCGAGGTCCGGGTGGAGGTCGCGCTCCTTCCAGTCCTCGGGGAGCCCCGGCGCGTGGTAGCCGACGCGGTCGGCGAAGTCGTCGTTTCTTAACTAGACGACTCGTTGGTTATTCACTGAATCTATAAGTGCTACTCGACGTATGATATGACAAGCACCCACTGATACGCGAAAGTGGGTGTGGCGGAGGCTCCAACCTATGACCGACACACCCGAAGAAAAGTACGCATCGATACAGCAAACCGTTTGGGGTGATGAGGACACCTTTGAGATTGACGGCTACGTTGATACTGGAAAATTAACCCAAGCCGAAGCCGAGCGGATCCAAGAGCTGTGTGACGCCTTTGACGGCGAGAAGCTTGACCGTCAGAACCACACCGAAAAGAAACAGTCCTTCGAGCCCGACAAGCGGAAGGACAAGAGCTATTCGACATTGTGGGGATGGATGTATCGCCTTTCGCGGATGGGGAGAGATCTAAAGAACGCTGATTTCACTGTGGACACGTTGACCGAAGCCGAAGCGGCGGATCTCAACGATTTGATGGAACGGGGCTACTACAAAGCAGAGGTGCCGAACTGTAACGGCATGAGCAAGGGGACTATCCGGACCTATCAGTTTGCTCTCCGCATTTTCTACCGATATCACTCCGATCTCGGCGTTGACCCGGAGCACATAGCGATTTACAGCGAAGATGGTGATAGCTCCGTGGACCCCGACGATATGCTCACACGGGACGAAATAGAACGGCTCAAAGACGCTGCGGACCACCCGCGTGACAAGATGATCCTGACGTTGCTCCTGTACACCGGGATGCGGAGCAACGCGCTCCGTACGCTCCGTGTGAAGGACGTAAAACACCTCAACGACGAGAATAAGACGGGCCGCTATCGCTTCAATCCCAGCGTGGACCACGGCCTGAAAGGTGCCGACGACAGGAACGGGTGGCGGCCACTCCTATTGGCCGAGGGGGCGGTTCGGCAGTGGGTGAATAATTACCACCCCGCAAGAGGAGATGCTGATTTTGAAGAGTGTTTCCTGATTACTGGAAAACCGAACTACGGGAAGTCGAACCCAAGAAGCCCGGTCGGGAATAACTGTCTTCGGTACGTGTTGAACACGCTCCAAAATGAGACGGGCATCGAGAAGCCACTCAACCCGCACTCACTGCGTCACAACTTCGTGACGATCTGTAAGCGCGATTACGATATGGATAATGACACGATCAAGTGGTTGATTGGACACACCAAAGACAGTCAGGTGATGGAAACAACCTACAGCCACCTGTCAGACATGGACTTTCGGGAGAAGGCCGAAGAAAAGGCCGGATTGATTGACGAAACCAGCCGGAGCACACTCACACCCAAGCAGTGTAGTTGTGGCGAGAAAGTCGCACCGACCGCGAAGGCGTGCCCAAACTGTGGGATGCTGTTCAGCCCCGACGCGCGGGCGGTTGAAGAGGAAACGGAACAGCAAGTCAAAGACACTTATAAAGAAGCAGGGAAGGCCGGCGATGTTCAAGCCATTGACGACGTTGACGAACTACTCGAAAATCCCGCTGTCAAACAAGCACTAATTGAGAAGCTCCAAGAAGATTAGTCGGGCCAGTCACTTTTTTAGCGTCGTACAGGCTCTGTTCTCTCTGTTCGTGTAGTTACTCATACTTAGACATATTTGGCTCTGTTGAAATCCTATTCTTCAGACATATAATCAAATGAAACGACTGGTCGCTGAGGGTGCGTACAAACACCTCCGTGAGGGCCCTCTTCGCCACAGCATTTACGTCGGACGGGAGCGTAACAGGTCCCCGATTCGTTAAGAACCATGAAGATTCAAGAGCTCCCTGAGTGGACCGAAACAGAATTCGCGTTCCCGATCACGAGAGAATCGATCATCGATCAGGCTGGTGACACCGAGATTCACGCACCTGACGAAGAGGATTCAGAGACACTCTCTGCCATTCTTGAACGGAGTGGTAAAGAGACGTATCAGTCTCCAGATCACTTGCTTACTGCCATTCGTGGTAATGTGAGTGACGAGTATATCGGCCGGAAATACTACGATGACCGATCTGGAGATCGGAGCGGCCCTGAAAGCGACACGAGACAAGAAACGATTGATAGGTCGTTTTAACTGGAATTAGGCGCTAAATCCCCTTCCTCAAGGAGCAACACAGGGAGCAAAGCGACCGAGTAGCGTTAACGAGAGCAAGCTCTCGTTCGCACATCAGAAATCTGCGATTTCTGAGGACACCCTCAAGGAGCGAACGGCTTCAGCCGTGAGCGAGTAGGGTGGGGTAGTTCACTACTTCTTGAGATATCACAGCGAGAGCGAGGGGGCGAACCCAGAGTCGCAGATTCTACAGATCCGCACCGGTACGTGAGTCCCCTGTATTGACCGCAACCGGGTCAGAATATATCACCTGCTGAGGATTTCAACAGAACCACATATTTGTGAATACAGTCGTAGCGGGATTGGTGGTAGGTGGGCTTACCGATGTAGTCGCTGTTGTTTACTTTGAGCTGATTTATTTTGGAATAAAAACTCCATGCGCAGTCCGACAGATACACCGGTATTTGATTCAAACTAAGAGTATCGTTGTGTCAAAGAAAGGTTTGGGCCTTGCTGTCGCTATGGTAGTGAAGTTATGTCGCCGCCGGTCAAACCTTAGGTATGACGTTGAACGTACCAACACCCGATCCGCCCGAGCTTGAAGAGATTGACCCGAATGAATACGACGATGCCGATGTAGTAGGCGATACGGACTATAAGCGCGAAGAGATAGAGGAATTACTTCGACGGGGCGCGTGGGAAGACGCGTTCACGGAGTGGGCGGAGGACACGGATCTTGATGAGGAAGAATTTGAGATCCTGACCGACTTGGACATGATACAGCAGTTTGACTTTTTTTGGGATGCCTTCGCCGAGCGCGTCGGCTACCACGCGCCGGGAATCCCGGAGGACTGGAAGGAACGAAACTACCACCCGGACTTGGATAGTTGGGGAACCACTTCAGGAATCAATGCTGCGCTCACAGAACTGGGGCAAACCGCGTGTGATGTACTAAAAAACGAGTATATTGACTGGGAGAGCGAATATGAAGCGCCGGACGATCTCCCCGACTTCGATTAGAATAACAAACGAGTCATTTGGTTATTACAAAAGAAGTCGAAGCGGGAGACGAGGTCCAGATCGACCGCGATCGCCCAGTCGGACTCGTCCATGTCGGTCGCGTCGGCCCACTCGGAGAACGCGTCCTCCCACGCCCCCTCGCGGAGGAGCGCCTCCAGGTCGTCGCGGCGGTACTCCCCGCCCGCCACCTCGGCGTCCTCGTACTCGTTCGGGTCGACGGCGGCGAGTTCGGGGGGCTCCGGCGGCTCGACGTCGAGTGACATGCCCGGTGGTGGGCGCCGCCGGGCCAAAACCCTACGGGACGGGAGTCGGCCGCGGCCGATCCGGTCCTTTTACCGCGGCGCCGTCCCGAGGGCGGGTATGGACCTCCGCGCCGTCTCGCGTCGCCTCGGGATCGCCGCCGCCGTCGTCACCGTCGTCGCGCTCGTCGCGCCGTACGCGGTCATCACGGGGCCGGAGTACGCGACCCAGCTGGCGGCGTACTACGCGTCCGGCGTCGTCGGCTGGGGCGGGATCGCGCTGTTCGCGCTGCTGTCCGCGGTCGTCATCGCCTCCGTCGAACAAGGGAACGTCGACCCCGGGACGCTCGCCGGCGTGGCGGTCGTCCTCGGACTCGCGACGACCGTCAGCGCGGCGACGTGGGCGCTGGCGGTCGAGCCGAGCCCGGTGTTCCGCGACCACCTCTGGCTCGTGTGGCACGCGCGCGCCGTCGTCGCGCTGTCGGTCCCCGTGCCGCTCGCCGCCGCGGTGTACGCTCGGGCGGTGCTGTCGTAGGACCGGTCGCCGAACGAAAGGCCCTTATGCCGCACCCGAATATCGTCGAACGGACTAGGTCGGGCGGTTAGGCCCCGCTCGTTACCCGTGAGGCAGTCTTCAGCGGGGACCGAACAGCGGGCACGTCCGGTCAGACCGGCGCGGGCCCCGAGAGCCAACGTGGAAGCCTCGTCCGCCGGGGACAGCGGTCCGCGGCGCCCGCTCGCAGGAGCGGTCCGTCGCGGTTCGTCGGCGGCACTGGGTCAGGCGCGGAAGCGAGCAGCCCACCGCCGGACGCCAGTCGCTCGTCGGGTCGCGGGGTGGAGGAGGCAATCGGGATACCCCGTGCCGGAACGCCGGGCTACCCCGCCTGTCCGCCATTCATACCGATTCTCGTTGGCTGAGTGGTGACGCTGTGACGCTGCGGTCGCCGGCGTGAGCGTCGACACCGCGAGCGTTTGTTTATAAATGGATGCTGTCTGCTCGGGAGCCTACTTATAAATAATCGATGACGGATCGGCGACGGACGCCACCGAAGCCCCAGCCGCTCGTTTATAAGCTCTTGCTGCCGGATCGGCGACGGACGCCACCGAAGCCCCAGCCGCTCGTTTATAAGCTCTTGCTGCCGGATCGGCGACGGACGCCACCGAAGCCCCAGCCGCTCGTTTATAAGCTCTTGCTGCCGGATCGGCGACGGACGCCACCGAAGCCCCAGCCGCTCGTTTATAAGCTCTTGCTGCCGGATCGGCGACGGACGCCACCGAAGCCCCAGCCGCTCGTTTATAAGCTCTTGCTGCCGGATCGGCGACGGACGCCA
>NZ_JBZVGZ010000039.1:0-20000 GCF_058630335.1 Halorubrum sp. SD41 | reverse complement strand
GGCGACGCAAGCACTGGAAGGAGCGAACGAAGTGAGCGACTGAAGCGCGCAGCGAGCGTGCGCTGTCCTCGCGACTGCCCCTTTGAGTCCCACCCCGCACCGCACAGCACCGCAGCCTCACACCTCCCCAGCCTCGCGGCTCACGACTCGCGGCTTCGCCGCTCGCGTTCGCCGCGTCCCTCGCGCGTGCTGGCTCGCGGTCGCCGGGGGCGACCGCTCGCAGGCGCGCGCCGCCGCACAGCACGGTGGTCGGTTATTTAAGCGCCTCGACGAGCGCCGCGCCCTCCACGTAGGGGATGTCGCGGCGGGCCGCGTAGGCGGCGGCGTCGGCGGGCGAGAGCGCGTCGCCCGTCTCGTCGTCGAGCATCTCGCAGACGACGGCGGCGGGCGCGGCGCCCACGGCCTCGGCCATCGCGAGGCCGAGTTCGGTGTGGCCCGTCCGCCCGGAGAGGCCGTCGCGGTCGCCGCGCAGGACGTGGACGTGGCCGGGCGCGCGGAACTCCGCCGCGAAGTCCTCCGGCCCGTAGCCGGTCGGGTCCTTCCGGACGCGGCCGGCGGCGTTCGCCACCTCGACGATGGTCTTCGCGCGGTCGGCGTCGGTGATCCCGGTGAACGTCTCGCGGTGGTTCACCGGCAGCGAAAAGGAGGAGCGGTCGTCGTAGTCGGGGTCGTCGTCGACCGCGGGGTGGTCGAGCGCGTCCGCGAGGAACGGCAGGTCGAACGCGTCGCCGACCGCGTCGCTCACGGCCACGCAGATCAGGCCCCCCGCGTCGTTGCGCATGTGCGCGACCGCGGCCTCGTCGACGGCGCCGGCCGGGTAGACGATGTCCGTCTCCCCCTCGCGGTCCGCGAAGTCGTGGACGCAGACCGGGTCGCCGGCGCGGAAGGCGTCGAGCGCGCGCTCGACGGGGTCGGTCGCGTCCGCGGACTCGGCGGCGTCGGTCGACTCGCCGGCGCCCGGGCTCGCCTCCGGGTCGGCGTCGACGTCGGCGCGCATCAGGCGGCCTCCGTCTCGACCGCGGTCGCTCCCGGCTCGTCGGCGCGGCTCGTCGGCTCGACGCGGACCTCCACGCTGTCGCCGTCAGTGAGGTCGAGCGCGTCGCGCAGGCGGTCCGGCGCGATCAGCTCGAGCTGGTCGTCGTCGTGGTGGGTCCGGTCGGGGACGATGGCGTGGACCTCCTCGTACCGCTCGTCGCCCGCGACGAGGGTGACCCCGTAGCAGGTGGCGGCGCCGTAGGTGCGGTCCTCGCCCTCCCACGCGTCGATGGGGACGGCGTCGATGCCGGCCATCTCGCCGCGCCGGCGGACGCTCTCCTCGGTGAGGTCGACGTTGAGCGTGCCCGGGAACGGGTCGTAGCCGAGCCGCTCGCGGAACTGCTCGGCGTACCCCGGCAGCGTGATGTAGTGCCGCCCCTCGCCCATCCCGCCGGTGACCGAGCCGCGGAGCGAGAGCTCGACGTCCGACTCGAACAGCCGGCGGTAGTCGGCGTACTCCGCGCGGAGCGCGGCCTCGCCCGCGTCGGTCACCCGAACCCACTGCCCGTCGCTGACCACGTCGCGCTCGACGTAGCCCGCGGATTCGAGCGTCTGGAGGCGTCGGGAGGCGGTCTGCGTGGAGGCGTCGAGCCGGTCCCCCAGCGCCGCACACGACACCTTCGTCTCGGAGAGGCCGCCGACCAGCCCGACGTGTTTGAGGGCCGCGAGCGCAGCCGGGTCCACGTCGGCCGCCGCGTCGGTCGCCGTCGCGTCTGTCATACCCGGAGTTCGGTCGTCCGCGGGCAAAAGGGTAACGAATATGGAACGCATCTCAAAAACGTTAATCAGTCGGCGGAACCGACCGGTGACTGCTGGACGAGATGGTTC
This sequence comes from Halorubrum sp. SD41, assembly GCF_058630335.1. Lineage (NCBI taxonomy): Archaea > Methanobacteriati > Methanobacteriota > Halobacteria > Halobacteriales > Haloferacaceae > Halorubrum > Halorubrum sp. SD41. The sequence goes on along the minus strand of NZ_JBZVGZ010000039.1, from coordinate 18,137 downwards.
CCGCGCTGGATATGTAATCCCGTCGGTGCCGGTCGGCTTCGCGGCGACTCCGGTGATCCACCGAATCTGTTCGGTTCTCGGATGTGAGCGTCTCCCGCACCGGTCAGCGAAAGGTAAGGTACAAATACGAACGGGGATTGATTCGTGATGAGGGCTCGTAGATCAGTGGCAGATCGCTTCCTTCGCAAGGAAGAGGCCCGGGGTTCAAATCCCCGCGAGTCCATAACTGGCGGTTATCTTTTCGAAGGTTCCTAAAATCGCCAGCTGAGGCGCCGTGTTCTCAAAATACGCGTCTCGCGGCGGAGAATAAACCCGAGGCGAAAAAGAGAGTTCATAAATCTCGAAAGTCCGGGTCTCCGCTGTCTGCTGATTTCATCGAGGGAAATCGGGGTGTTTCCCCGTGAGCCTCGGGACTGATTCGAACTCGCGTACCCCGCTCACTGCGAGCGGCCCCGGTGAGTTCTGGTGCCCGGCCTGCGGATGCCGATGCACACGGAACTCGTCGAGCCAGCTCGAATACGGGCACGCACTCGACTGTCCCGAGCGGCCTGCTGCCCTCGCTAATCCGGAACGGTGAGCCGGCCAGCTGCGCGCCGGTCCACCTCCCCACGGCTCCGGCACGATCTCGTTCGCTCCCTCGAGGCGAGCCCCGTCAGTCTCTCCAAGCGGTCGGCGACCTTGTGGTCCGTGAGGTCCGCCGGACGCGGACCGAACGGCGCCGACCGCGCACAGGCGACCGAAGGTCGCCAAACGAGCGGCGGTGCTGTCGCGGTCGCGGAGCGGTCGCGCACGCTCGGAGGTGAGCGATGAGCGCGCCCGACGAGCCGGCCGCGTCTTGGCCTTCCAAGGAGACTAACTCTGTAACGGCTTCTCTCACCGGATTAGAGGAGGATGCCGATCCGATCGTCGAACGGGTGAGCGAGTTCGCGATCGAGTACCCGCACCTCGCCGACCTCCCGCTCTCGGAGGCGCACGGCCGGAAGCTGCGCCGAATCGTCACGGAAGCCGACTGGGAAAAGGAATTCGTCGACCCCGATCACCCGCTCGAAGACTCGTTCGCCGTCGACTCGCTTCGCTCTCGCTCTGCTGGGACGTGGCTCGACGCGATTCATGCCTTCCTCCGCGCTCATCACGAGTACAACGGGATGATGGCGCGCTTCGAAGATCGGGAATCGGGCGACGAGTTCGACGTTCCACTTGCCGACGCGTGGGGGAAAGAGTACAGCAAGAAGCAGTACGCACGGGCTCGCGCCCTCCAGCGACAGATGTCCGGCGGTAAGCGTCCCTCTGGTGGCGAAGCCGCTCCCGCGTGGGATGACCCGGTGACCGTGATGCTCACGCTGACCGCCTCGTCGGTCCCTGACGGCGACCGACTCCCCCCCGTCGAACAGATGGACGCGATCCACGACGCGTTTAGCTACGGTGGCGTTCGCGACACGCTTCGCAACGTGATGGAGTATCACCTCGACCTCGATTCGGAGCAGTGGGGATACTGGCTCCAAGCGGAACCGCACGGTATGGGCACCGCTGCGGACCCCGACAAAGACGCCGGCCTCAATGCCTGCTACACTCATATTCACGTCGGCGTCTACTTCGACGGTGCCGGGTTCGGTGACCTCCGCCCGGTCGCTTCCGAGTTCGAACGGGTGATCGACAAGCACCTAGAGGTCTGCGAGCCCGCCGGCCGATCAGCTCACGACTACGACGCGATCGACGACTACCTTCAGGAGGATGACGGCTGTATCTCGATGAACGCAGACGTCGGTAACCTCGGTTCCTACCTCGCCGCGTACATGGGCGGCTACACCGAGGACCTGCTAGACAAGCCGATCGAGTATATCGCGTGGGGGGCTGTCTACTGGTCGGCCGCCCGCCAGCGGACCACCCGCTCGCAGACCGTCAATCAGGCCATCCGCGCCGATCGGTGTGAACAGCGCGCGGAGAACGAAGAGTCCGGACAGGTCGACGCGCACGGCGAACGCATCCGCTGGGACGATGGCCGCGGCGCCGACGTGGTCTGCTCTTGCTGTGGGTCTCCGTGGACGGTCGACCAGGACCAGCTCGACGGCCCGCCCGAGACCGAACCTGCCCTCGACGCCGATCTCCGTTGGGCCACTGACGCAGCTGCTCCGTCGCCGGAACCGGAACCGGACCGTTCACTCGCCGAACGGTGGCCGAGTGCCGACAGCGCATGGGCCTACGGAGAATCCCCGCGAAAGTCGCTGATACGCGACCGTGTTCACGACTACCTCGACGTGCACGGAAGAGACGTGTCTCTCCCGGCGATACTGGCGCATCTGAACATCGACCCGTCACACCGGGAGTTCGTCGGTCAGATTCTAGATGGTGAGATGGAACCCGACTCGGAGGCGTTCGATCGTCGCTCGACGGAACCCGCGTTCGGCTACGAGCTGAAGGCCATCGTCGATCGCGACGGGAACGAACACGAACCCGGCGGCGGCGGTGTCGACATGGTGCCACTAGAATTACCGATAAGAGATGTTATCCAGAATACTCGGCTCCGGCACGACCTCGCTCAAGGTGAGGTGTTCCGCGACGCCCGCACCGAGGTCGCGAGCCACGACCCGAGGACCGTGGCCGCTGGGTTCGTCAACGACGGAATAACTGAACCCGAGGTCGTCGATCGCCTCCTCATCGTCGAGGACTATCACGTCTCTAATCCGGCAATGGACCGAGATGAACGTCGACCCTGTATGATCCGCTCTGATGAGCCGTAAGTTCACGCTGTACAACTACTTTCACTCTACCCAAGGTTGGTTTATATACTTATTACTACTCGATTAACAGTTGGAGATGTCGACTGAAAACCCGACGCCGCCTGACGGTTACGAACGGTTCGAAGGAGAATCGCCGGAGTCCGATGTTCCCACCGTGGAACTCGGCCCGGGTGACGTGCTGGAGGGACTCGTACTCGACCTGACCGAAGGAGAGGGGGAGTACGGCCCGTGGTACCGGCTCAAGATCAAGGACGAAAGCCGCGGAGTCGTGCGGTACTTCGCGAAGGACGAGGTGAAGCGCGCAGCTGCGCAGGACCGCATCGAGGTGGGCGAACAGATCTGGGTCGCGATGGCCACCGACGAGGTGACGCTGGAACGCGACGACGGCTCGACGCACGACTACCACCCGACCAACTGCGCGTTCCCGGGTGGTGACTGATGGCGTCGTCGTACTCGCGGACGATGTCCGACACGCTCTCGGACTACACCCACCTGCGGACGCTTCCCGCGCTGCTGTCGGTCGTGTTCGTACTCGCCGGACTCTACCAGTTCGGCGGAATTTCCGAGGTCATGCTGACGTGGTTCAGCTACTCGCTGACCGCCCAGCACGCGACGTTCGTTTCCCTCGCCGCGTACGCGATCGCCTTCGCGAGCAGCGAGACGAAGCAGTTCGAGAGTTACGAACGCTGGGAACAGATCGCGATCGCAGCTGGTCCGCTCGTCATCGTCGGCTACCAGTACGTCCCGCAGATCGCTGACATCATCAACACGAGCAGCAACCTCGGCCCGATCGTCGCGTTCCTCGCGACGGTCGTCGCTTGGGGCGTCGCTGTTCGGTGACCACCCTCGACCCTCAACTTATGAGTTCCAACCATGACGACTCGACTAGCCGTATCGCTTCGAACCGCCCTCCTGATGGGCCTGCTGTGGGCGCTGATGGTTCTGATACCGACCGCCCTGCTCGTCTGGGCCGCCGCACCTTCGTGAAAGGCCTCGGCGCTGCTGGCGCTACCACGGTCAGTCTCTCCGTCGACGACGGATTCGCCCAAGATGCCCAAGCTATCGCTCCGCTGATCGGCGTCGGCATCGTCGGCGCATCCATCGGCGTCGGCTGGGCGCTCCGCGAGTTCAACGTCGTCGGCTCTGACGCGCCGCCCGAGGGCCTGACCGCTGACGCCCTCCACCAAGAGGTGTACGCTGCTGCTCTCAAACGGGAGAAGAACAACAAGAGTACTTTCGTCGACAATCGCAACATCATCGACGGAATCCGGCATACTGCCTACACCGACGCGAAGATCGCAGCGATCGAGGAACTGAATGCTGGCTCAACTGAGTCCGCCGTCCTCGATGCTGCCAATGCAGCTGTCGATTCGTACTTCACAACGATTCAGAAAAATCTCCTGAAAAGCTGGAATGCGACCGCAGCCGAGTTCGGAAATCTCGTGTCTGCGATACGGTCTCACTCGAATCTCTCGTGGGGAGATGTGTTCACTCAAGGGAAACACACTCACACCGATTTCAACTACTACGTAGCCCATCAAGATTCGTCACATACTGACTGGACGATCGGTTCGAATAATGACACCTCGGACACCTACACTCTCGCTGATGGTACTGACTTCACCGTCGGCGCGATCGGGTTCGACTACGGCACGAAGGGCTCCGTTGTCTACAACCCTACCAACGGTTACGGCGGAAATACCCTTCAAATGTCGTCTGCTCCGCTGATAGGTCTCGACGGGTCTGAAGCTGATATGACCCAACTGTCGGGTTTCATCAACCTCAAGAACAACCTCGAAACTGCCTACCAGAACGTCTCTGCTGGTATCTCGACGTGGGTAACGAACGTGTACGGCCAAGTTCAGTCTGGACAGATCGAGATTACCGACCTCGTGACGCCACGCGAACGCGCCGCGATGATGGCGCAGGAGGAAGGCATGAGTCAGGCGATTGCCGACCTCATCGCGCTGAACGTTCCGGTCGACGCCGAACGCGAGGCGACGATCACTATCCAAAACACCGGCGCAAAGCTGCCGGGGACGTTCGCGCTGACCGACTCGACGGACGGCCCGATCGAGTCGGGCACGACGTACGACCCGTCGACGTTCACCGGCGACGTGTACTTCACGGCCGACATGAGTCTCGTCGAGGGCGACTGGACTGCGATTAACACCAGCGTCGACGGCGGGAACATCACAATCACCTCGGAGCCGTACGAAGGCACGGCGATCGAGGTGACGACCGCCGCTGGCGAAACTGTCTCCGTCCCTGCTGCTGACTGGATGGATAATGACGACGGGACGTGGACGTACGATGCCTCGGCCGACCTCGAAACCACGATCACGAACGTCTCGTCTGCGCGCTTCGTCTCGACCGCGACCGAGACGCAGTACGAGACGCTCCAGCTTCAGGGGTCGTTCACCGTCAACAAGCTGATGAACACACAGACTGGCGAGGAGGTGACGACGACGAGCTTCACCAACTCCGAACCACAGACCGATTCGAACTACATCACACAGGACGAGTGGGACCAGCTCGAACAGCAGAATCAAGAGCTGATCGAGAAGTACGAGAACTCACAGTCCGGCGGTGGTGTCGACCTTGGACAGTTCGACATGTGGGGTATCCCCGGAGAAATCGTCGCGGTCGTCGCCGCTGTGCTAGTCGCACTCGGCGTCCTGAGCAACTGACTACCATGTTCTCCCGACTTTTCCTGATCACGGTCGTGGTAGTGGCCTCGCTGTCCGGCGCTGTCGCCGCACAGGACGCCCCGAATGCGACCGCGGAGAACTCGACTGCTGGCGAACAGGTCAACACCTGCTCCGAGGAAATCACGCCGACGCTCCGGCTCTGCTCCGCCGAGTACGTCGACGGCGAAGCCGTCCTACTACTCGACTCCGACACCCGCGATCGGGTGACGGTGACCGAAGCTGTCGCGCTGACTGAGTCGCGTGAGCTGCGTCGAGACTCGTTCATCGTCGACGGCAAGACCGAGATTCGGATGCCCGTTCAACCGTCGAACGGCCGCGCCGGAGTGACGATCGACGACGGGACCACGCTCTACGGCGTCCCGCTCGAAACGACCTCGACCATCGTCGCCGGTCCGTTCACCGCCAGCGACGCGCAGGCGGCCGGACTCGGCGGCGGAGCCGGTGTCGCCGTTGTGACTATCTTCCTCGTGGCAAAGGTCGTCTACGGACGCAGCGAGGAACCCGAGAGGTTAGCATGAGAGACGCACCAGAACCCCGACCCGAGCCGCCTCGCCATGTGAAGATACTCGACTGGCTCCACGGCCATGCGCCTGAGCTGGTCGTCGGCGTGATCGCGCTCGTCGGCCTGTCCGCGCTCGTCGGCTTCGACCTCGAAGTGCCGCGCTTCTGGTACGTGTTCGGCGTCGCCGCGGTCGGTCTCTCGCCGCTCGGCTTCCTCGTCGGGAACAAGGTCGTCTCGTGGCTCTACAACCCGGCGTGGGTCTACCTGATCGACCTCGACGCCCGCGTACTCGACGGCGGGATCTACCGACTCCCGCTCGAAGACTTCCGCGAACTCGAAATTCTCGACGACGACGAGTTCGTCAACTCGACCTACGACCTCACGCAGCTGTCACCAAACCTCTACGTCGGGAAACAGGTCGACCTCGAAGACATGACCGTCGTCGGCACCTGGCGCGGCACGCTCGACGATCGGGAGCTGACCCGCGCGCTCCGCGCCGTCCACGAGTGTCGCGGCCAGCTCCAAGACGATGCGCAGCGGGGATTCATCCTCGAAAGCTCCGCGTTCGTCGTGGTCCGCCGCGCGACCCGGAACACGGTTGAGCGTATCGTCGAGCTGTTCGAAGATGGCTCCCTGCCCGACTCCGGCGAAGGGATCGAGCGCGCCGTTGATCAGGAGCTGAAAGATTTCGGCCTCGACGATGCTTCGGACTCGGACCTCGCCGACCTCGTCGACGACGACGCGATCGATGAGATGGAACACAAGTCGGGATTCGATTTCTCGACGCCGGAGGACCCTGACGCCGACCGGCACGGACACGCGGAAACCTCCGAGGTGCGTGCCGATGGGTAACTCCGACGAGGGGATGCTGACCGCGGCCAAGCTCGCGGAGCAGCTATCCGGTCGCATCGACACGCATCGCGACCTCGACCCCCGAGCGGGCGCCATCGACCCCGACGACGTATCGGCGTCGGTGTTCCTCAACGACCTCGACCCGGAGCTTGTCCAGGGCTCGCAGCTGCTCGACCTCGTCGACCGGACCCAGCAGTCGCGGAAGGCGTCCGAAGCGATTCGCTCGGGGAACTCGCTGCTGCTCTCGCATCTGGTCGGCGTCACCGAGCAGGACCTCGACGGCTCCGCGCTGCGGCTCCCGCTACGGCTCGACGACGTGATGACCAATAACGACGCGACGGCGTTCATCGGCGGCGCCGGGAACCCGAACACGGGGAAGACGAACCTGATGGCGCTGCTGGCGGAACTCCGCTCGGCGACCGTCGACGATCTCCTCGTCATCTCGAACTCGCGCACCTGGCCCCGTACGGACCTCGTGGTCACGAGCGCGCATGACCTCGCCGTGACGTGTATCGAGCATCGCGACCGGCCGAAGTTCGTGTTCATCGACGAAGGCTCGACGCACTTCGACGCGCGGACGAACTCCTACGAGGTCGCCGCGCAGTTCTCGCCGCTCGCGAAGCGGATGGCGAAGATCAACGTCGACGTCTTCGGAACCGTATTCCACACGGGCAAGGACTGCCACCCTGAACTAAAGCGGCTGTTCACGACCGCGTACTTCAAACACTCGAAGAAGGAGGTCGATTTCTTCGGTGACTGGCCCGCTGACGCTGACAAGCCGACGAACCAACTGTTCGGTGGGACCGTCGAGAACCTCGAACCTGCGACCGCGGAACCCGACCCGGACGACGCCGCTCCGTGGAACTGGAACCTCGAACCGGACTTGTTCTCCCTTGACCTCGACTGGCCCGATCTCCTCGACGAGCTGCGCGACCGCGGACCAGCAACCTAACACGGTGATCCACCCATCGACCCACCCACCCCTTTCAGTGGGCGGGAGCCTGCGCGACCCCTCCTTGTGGGGGGTCGCGCAGCCCTACATAATTAGTATACTAGCGATAGAAAGCATAGCAAGGATAGAAAATATAAATATCCCAATAACAGCGAATATTATAATGAAGTAGATTGGCATGTGTGTATTCGGTAATCCCAGCTTTTCGTAATCTCCAACGAGAATTGATCTGAACTGTTCACGAGTCTGATCATTATCTAATATTAGATCTTTACCTGTAATGGCAGCTAGTGCGACACCGTACAACGATACAAGACCACAGAATACGGAGATAATCAAGACTGCTCTACTAATACCGGAAACTGCGAATATTATGAAAAACAAGAATGCTACAAGGGAACCGATTAGAGATTGATACGATGATCGCAGATATTCTTCCGACAAATCTAGTACCTTTGTATTGTACTTCAGATCTTCTCTAATTTTATTTGCGTATTTTTCACCTTTCCTACTGTATAAATCTTCTAGATCTTCCTTCTTCACCTTGGGCAGATCTGTTGAGTATTCCTTGTTAGAGCCTAATACAGGCCTTAATTTCGGTACTGTCAACACATTCACTGACCAAGCAATAGATTCCAGAATTAACGCGATTCCTATTAGTAGAATAAAAATGGAGATCGGGATACCGAACAAAGCAACATTTGATAAAAGACGGTTCCCACCGATGATTTGTAAAATCTCTTGATTATTTTCTAAGTAGGTGATTGCTGACTGAACAAAGCTGACTAAACCTGGTGAGGAAAACGCCGCAATGACAGCTGTAGATGCGATTAGTAGTTGTATCAACCTTTCCGCACGTTCTTGAGTGTGAAAATATGTTTCTAACTGTCTGTCAAGAAACGAATCTAAATTCTTACCCGGTATATCCGAATAATCCGTTTCGTCACCGTTCATGTATGAAATATTAGTTTTCGCATTCTTCAAGCAGTTCACTAATTACATCATCAAATGAGTCTCCTGGTTCTTTTCTTACTTGTAGCTTTTTCCAAGTATCTTTAGAGACAGTTACTGTCGTAGTGTCTTTCGCCATAGACTACATTTTCGCCCCAATATCATGAAGTGCGGTATTTCATAGTTCTATGATTCCATAGATATATGGCACTCCGGGACAGACGGTGAGTACGGAAGCAAGGCAGATCTTCGTAAAACGAGCCACGCTGCTGGTGACAGCGGGCTCTTGCTCGGCTTCCGTGACTGAGGCACGAAAGCCATGTCAGCAAACACGGTCGGGGGTATTCAATCCCCCCACGGCGGACGTGATCGCGCGACAACTAGCGGACCCGCTCCGCTTCAGTTTCACTTTCAGTCCCCGTACAAGGATTTCCCCTTTTATACGCCACCTCGTCGGCGTGAGGTGATGCCTCCAAAGGAAGTTGTGCGGATCGAAGATGACGCAGATCGGTGGCGGTTCCTCTGTCCCCGCGGCCACCGAACGTGGGAACCGACGAATCATCATTTCTGGTGTCAACTCTGCGCGCGCCGCGACGACGCCGACGGCGTGTTCTACGAGCTGCGCGACCAGAAGACCGACGCCCTCCTCGAACGCGATCGGGTCCAGCTGCTCACGGACTCCGGACCGTACGATCACGACCTCGACGGAGGCGCGCGATGACGACACTCTACTGCGCCGAGTGTCGGTCCCGGTTCGAACCGGACGATCGGCACGTCTGGATTCAAGGCGAGACTCGATCCGTCGACGATCGCAACCGGCTCGAAGACTTCGCGATGTGTCCGGGTTGCTGGGCCGACCTCACGGAAAGCTGGGGTGAGCCGGTGTGAAATCCAGTTCCGGTCGCGATCTCTCCACCTGTGAGCTCTGCGGCGCGCCGATCGAGCCGGACCCACCGGACGGGTTCACCAGGTACGCGCGACAGGTCGCGGGCTACCTCGACCACTTCGCCGAGGCCCACCCGAATCATCCGATCCTCGACGCCCCGGAGGGCCACCTGTGAGCGACGACGATCTTCAACCCCTCGACCCGCACGAGGGAGTTGAGCGATTCATCCGATACCGGAAGCCGTCGGTCCGGCCGTCGACGCTCAACAACGCCCGAACCCGACTGAATCACTTTCTCGACTGGTGTGACGAGCGGGAGATAGAGAACCTGAACGACCTCGACGGCCGCGACCTCGCCGACTTCGTCGCGTGGCGGCAGGGAGACATCGCCCCGATCACGCTCCAAAAGCAGCTGAGTACGGTCCGGGCCGCGCTCGAATGGTGGGCGAACATGGAGGCCGTTGAGGACGGGCTTCGCGAGAAGGTTCACGCGCCCGATCTCCCTGACGGTGCCGAGTCCCGCGACGAACACCTTTCGGCCGAGCGCGCCCGGTCGATCATCGCCTCGCTCGACCGCTACCACTACGCGAGCCGCGACCACGCGCTGATGCTCCTCCTCTGGGCCACCGGGATGCGCCGGTCGGCAGCTCGGTCGATAGACGTCGACGACCTCCGTCCGGACGACAACGCGATCGTCGTCGAGAACCGCCCGGACAAGGGAACCAATCTCAAGAACGGCGACTCCGGGAACCGCTGGGTCTACCTCGGTCCCGAGGTCTTCCAGGTGATCGAGGACTACGCCGAGAACCCGGACCGGCCGGACAAGGTCGACGACTACGGCCGCCGACCGCTGTTCACCTCGAACCACGGTCGGCCGAGCGGGAACACGATCTACGTCTGGGTGAACAAGGCGACGCAGCCTTGCCGGTACGGCGGCTGTCCCCACGAGCGCGACCCGGAGGACTGCGACGCGCTCGGACACGACGGCTACCCGAGCCGGTGTCCCTCGTCGTGTGGCCCCCACGCGATTCGGCGGGGATCGATTACGAATTTCCTCAACGCTGGGACGACGCCAGAGATTGTCAGCGAACGGATGGATGTGTCGCTTGAGGTGCTGTACGAACACTACGACGTGCGGTCTGATCAGGAGAAGATGACTGTCCGCAAAGACGTTCTCGACGATTCGGAGGTACTGTAAGATGATCGAGAGGTCTCCTACCCCGCGAGTCCACTTCTTCACTCTCTTCGTTCGCTTAGTCGTTCCCTCGCTTGGTCCCACTCGCTCACTCCGTTCGCTCGCGGGACCCCCGCGAGTCCACTTCCCGCAGACTGCTACGTCGATAGCGCGTTCTCAGCGGCGGCTCGGTCCGGGAAACCCTCACCGAGGGCCAAGAAATCGACCAGCCTGTCGGTCGCCAGCGGACGGTAGTCCAGCAGTTCGATCGAGATGTTCACGCGGCGGGCGTCGTGGTCGATGAAGGGGAACCGATCCGGCCAGTTGTTGTGGTGGTGGCCGTGGAGTACCCAGCCCTTCGGGTTCGACGGTCCGTCCGCCGGGTCGTGGACGGCGTGGAACGGGACCCCCCGCCGCTCGAAGCGGAACTCCTCGACGAACTGAACCCCGTCCAACCGCTCCAGTATCGTCCCGTCGTGGTTTCCGATGAGGAAGACGAGCTCGCCGTTGAGTTCGTCGAGCCAGTCCAACAGGGCTCCCGCTGAACTGCGGATCGTCAGGTCGCCGCCGTACAACACCTCGTCGGTCGGATCGACGACGCGATTCCACCGCTCGACCAGCGTCTCGTTCATCTCTTCGACCGAGCCGAACGGTCTATCGCAGTAGTCGATGATATTGTCGTGGTCGAGGTGGAGATCTGAGACCAGGTACTCCATCGAATACGAGTGCTTTCGATTAATCGGGCTTTAGCGTGACGACCACCGGCCGATCGGTCGACGTTCCGCTGGTACCTCCCCGACCCAGACCGCTTATATATCCCGAGTAAGTTGAGCGTCGTATGGGCGTCTCCGAGATACTCGAAGGAACGAACCTCACGCACCGACAGATGGGGATCATCATGGTCGGGTGGATTCTGCTCGTCACCATCATCTCTGTCGGGCTGCTGCTGTACACCTCGTCGCTGTAGCGCCGGCGCCCTCGACTCTCGGCAACCGCGGCGGCTACCCCCGAGGTTATCACCCGACCCGACGAACCCCGGATCCACATGGACGCCGCCGAGCGCCGGATCGTCAAATTCACCGCGGGGTCGCACGGGCTCGTCCACACCTACGAGCTGTCGATCCCGATTCTGTTGACGGTGTGGGTCGGGGAGTTCTCGACGACCGCGGCCGCGCTCGGCGTCGTCGTCACGCTCGGCTACGGGCTGTTCGGCCTCGGTGCGCTGCCGGGCGGCATCTTGGTCGACCGCTTCGGGTCGAAGCCGCTGATCCTCGCCTGCCTCGCGGGCATGGGGGGATCGTTCCTCCTGGTGAGCGCCGCGCCGACGCTGCCCGTCCTCGCCGCGGCCATCGCGGTGTGGGGACTCACCGCCAGCGTCTATCACCCCGCGGGGCTGTCGCTGCTCTCGAAGTCGGTCGACCAGCGCGGGACCGCGCTCGGCTACCACGGGATCGGCGGGAACCTCGGCATCGCGCTCGGCCCCCTCGCGACCGCGCTGCTGCTCTTGGCGTTCGACTGGCGGCTGGTCACCGCGGCGCTCGCGCTCCCCGCGGTCGCCGTCGCCGCGTACGGGGTCACCGTCGACGTCGACGCGGCGCTCTCGTCCGCGGCCGCCGACGGTGCCGGCTCGGACGACGAGACGAACCCGCCCGGCGACTCGTCCGGCGGCGCGAAGGGCGAGGTCTCGCTGTCGTCGATCGCGACGGACACGCGGCTGCTGATCGCCGGCGGCTTCCTGATCGTGTTCGCGTTCGTCACGTTCAGCGGGCTCTACTACCGGACGTTCCTCACGTTCCTCCCGGACCTCCTCGGCGACGTGCTCGGCGGCCTCGTCGACGTCCGGCTCGTCGACCCGTCGAGCCCGTACGCCGACCAGTTCGACGTGGGCCGGTACCTCTACGTCGCGGTCCTCACGGTCGGCGTGTTCGGTCAGTACCTCGGCGGCCGGATCGCCGACCGCGTCCCGCCGGAGTGGGGGCTGATGGCGCTGATGGGCGTCCTGTCGGCGCTCGCGCTGCTTTTCATCCCCGCGACGGGCGCGGTCGCCACCTTCGTCGCGGTGTCGCTCGCGCTCGGCGTCGCGCTGTTCACGGTCCAGCCGCTCTCGCAGGCGACGGTGGCGGCGTACTCGCCGAGCGAGGCGCGCGGCCTCTCGTTCGGCTACACGTACGTCGGGATCTTCGGGATCGGCGCGCTCGGCTCCACGCTGGCCGGGACGGTCCTCACCCGGGCCGGGCCCCGGGAGCTGTTCCTCGTCTTAGCTGTCATCGCGGCGCTCGGCGCGCTGTCGGCGACCGCGGTCACGCGGTTCGCGACGCGACGGGACTGAGCGTCGGCTGACGGCCGCTCAGACGGCGTGTTTCGCCTCTTCGGGGTCCTCGACGACCTCGACGCCGCGGTTGTTGACCGCGTACGGGTCGAGCCCCTGCTCCTGGAGGAACTGCTTATAAAGGCGCTCGGCGGTCTCGCCGTCCTTCTGCTTGTCGCTGGCGTGGTCGCAGAGCTCCACGAGGGTCTCCGGCACGTCGTTCTCGTGGACGATCCAGTGGTTGATCGTGTCCGACAGGCGGCGGATGGGCGAGGTGAAGTGGCCGTAGATGTCGAAGTTGAGCGCGTGGTGGCCGCCGAACGGGTCGTTCATGTACTTCGCCCGGGGCATCACCTTCAGCACGGCGCGCTGGATCTTGTTGAGCTGGCGCTCCGGCGACTCTTCGAGGGCGGCGTTGACCGCCTTCCGCGGGTCGTCGCCCCACGCGTCGCCGGGGATGGAGACGCCGTCGAGTTCCTGGATCTCTTTTAAGGCCTCGTTCCACTGGTCGGGGGTCGGCTGCGGGTGGACGCGGTACATCGCCTCGACGCCGCGGTCCCACATCAGGGTGTGCGTCACCGCCTTGTTCGCCTTCAGCATCGACTCCTCGATGATGGTGTGCGCGCGGTCGCGCCGGGGGTTCAAGACGAGCGAGCCGTCCTCCTTGCGCTGCTCGTGCATTCGGTCCGCGAGCTCGAAGGCGAGCTGGTTCTCCTCGCTCAGTGGCAGGTCGGGGTCCTCCAGCCGGTTCTCGCACTCCTTGTAGGTGAGCCGCTCGTCGGAGTTGATGACGGACTTGTAGATGTCGATGTCCTCGAAGGATAGCGTCTCCTCGTCGATCTCCATTTCGACGGTGTGCGCGAGCCGGTCCTCGTTCGGCACGAGCGAGCAGACGGTCTCCGCCAGCACCGGCGGGAGCATGTGGATCGTGTAGTCGGGCAGGTAGACGGTGTTGGCGCGCTCGACCGCCTCCTCCCACATCGCGGTGTCCGGGGTGACGTAGTGGGTCACGTCGGCGATGTGGACCCACAGGCGGTAGGCGCCCTCCTCGCGCTCGATGGAGATCGCGTCGTCGAAGTCCTGCGCGTCGACCGGGTCGGTGGTCCAGGTGGTGAGGTCGCGGAGGTCCTCGCGCTCGTCGACCTCGGCTTCGATCTCCTCGTAGACGCCCTCGGTCCGGGCCTCCGCCTCGCGGAGGACCTCGCTCGGGAACTCGTCGCGGATCTCGAACTCCTCGAACAGCTCCTCGCGCTTCTCGGCGAGTCGGTCCGCGAGCGCCGGCGTGATCGTCACGGGGCCCTGGTCCTCGGCGGACCCTTGCTTCGGCTCGTCGTCTGACATACCTCCACCAACGCGGGTCCGTTAGAAAGGCCTGTCGGGCGGGGAGACGAGCGCTCTGCGCGCGGCCGGGACGCGCGATCGCGGACGCGAGAGCGGCCTCAGACGAGCGCCGTGAGGATCGGCGCCAGCGCCAGCGCCGCCACCGCGAGCGCGACCGCGCCGCCGACCATCGGAATCGCCGACCGGCCGACCAGTCGGAGCGCGGTCCGCCGCGCGTTCGCGTCAGAGACGATGAACGGCGAGCCGCCCGCGATCCGCGATTTCACCTCGCCGACGGGCGCGTCCGGGAACGCCTCGGTGTCGCCGACGACGGTCACCTCGTCGCCCGGGCGGAGGGTCCGCTGGACGTACCGGCGCCGCGGGTCGTCGCCGATCGTGAGCGGGCCGACCTCGTAGCCCGTCTCCGTGTCGTCGACCTCGTCGACCGCCTCGATGAACCCCCGGACGCGCTCGGGCGGCTCCTCGCCGGCGTCGATCTTGACCTTCTCGTCGACGGCGAGCGAGAAGGTCGCCGCCCCGGGGTCGACCCGGACGCCGGTCCCGCCGTCGTCGACGCGGAAGGGGACGCCCGCCTCGCCCGCCTCGATCGTGACCCACGACTGTCCGTTCCCCTGACTGCGGAGCTCGGAGACGTCGTACTCGACGCAGAGGCCGGGGTCGCCGCCGAACGGCGCCGGTAGGGTCTCGTCGTCGACCGCGGCGGCGCGGCCCGTGACCCGTATCCGCCGCTCCGCGCCGTCGAGCCCGGCCGGGCTCGTCGCCGTCGTTCGGAGGACCCGGGCCGCGTCGGCGGCGCCGCTCGCGCCGCGCGCGAGGAACGCGAGTCCGAGGACAAACGCGCCGACGCCGATGACGGTCGGGACGGGGTCGACGGCGCCGATGACGGTCGGGACGGGGTCGACGGCGCCGATGACGGTCGGGACGGATTCGACGGTGCCGACGGCGATCGGAAGGGATTCGACGGCGCCGATGACGGTCGAGAGGAAGTCAGCGGTCGCGGCCGCTACGTGGAGGGCGCACATGCGTACGGTCGCGGTACCGAGCCGCGACGGGTAGAATTATCGGTCGCGGTCGCGATCGGAGCGCGTGCGGTCCGAGCGGTCGCGGTCCGAGCGGCTTCCCGCGCCGCCCTCGCCGGTCCGGTCGTCGGCGTCGTCCGCGACCGCGTCGGCGTAGCGGTTGAGGAACTCCTCGGTGGTGAGGCCGTCCGACTCGATCGAGAGGATCAGCGATTCGAGGCCGTCGCGCGGCTGGTGAGAGATCTCGTCGTCGCAGTCGACACAGAGGTACTCGAACTCCTTGTCGCGCCGGTTCCAGCGGTCGCCCTCCTTGTCGTACTCGCGCGCGTCCTCCCGCAACACCGAGTCCCCGCACGCGATGCACACCACCGTCCGCCGGTCCCGACTCCCTCGGGAGCGCCACATACGAATCCCCTCGGTCCCGCCCCACTTAGCGTTTGGTGCGGCGGCTGACGCCCGTCGGACGGGACTGCTGAACGGTCGCCTCCCGCGGCTCTCGGGAGCCGACGTACAGACATATTACGGTGGGCGCGCTGGGGCCCGTATGACGATCACCGAGTCCGACCTCCCGGGGGTCGGGAAGAAGTTCGAGATCGAGTTAGGCGACGGCGAAGAGATGATCGTCGTCATCCACAACACCGGGAAACGAGAGGTGTTCCGCCGCAGCGACCCCGAGGCCGACTCCGAGAAGGCGTTCGAGTTCTCCGACGACCTCGCGCGGACGATCGGCTCGATCATCGAGGGGGCGCACTTCCAGCCGGTCGAGCCGGACACGCAGGAGACGACCCTGCCGGGCGGGGTCCTCTTAGAGTGGTACGAGCTTCCGCCCGGGTCGCCGCTCGTCGGCGAGACGCTGGCGAGCGCCGACATCGGCAACCGGACCGGGCTCGCCGTCGTCGCGATCCAGCGCGGCGACGAGGTGCTCGACAGTCCGGGCGCCGAGACCACCCTCCGCGAGGGCGACACCCTGATCGGGGTCGGGACCCGCGAGAACTGCGAGGCGTTCGAGGAGATCCTCACGGAATGAGCGGCCGGTACGGCGCCGCCTGTTTCGGCGTTACGGTCCGCTCTCCCGGGGGTGACAGGTAGTGGCGCTGCTCGACGTCGGCGTCATGTTCGTCGCGGTCGCGGTCGCCGGCGCGCTCGCGAACCGCCTCGGGCAGTCGGTGATCCCCTTCTACATCGTCACCGGGATGCTGCTCGGGGAGTACGTCCTCGGCCGCCTCGCGCTCCCGGCGATCGGGACCGCCTACGTCCCCGAGACGGAGTTCATCTCGCTCGGGGCGGAGCTGGGGATCGTCTTCCTCCTCTTCTTCCTCGGGTTGGAGTTCAACCTCGATCGACTGCTCGCCCGGCGGGGGCCGATCGGGACGGCGGGCACGATCGACCTCGCGAACTTCGGGGTCGGGCTCGTCCTCGGCTGGCTCGTCTTCGGGGCGTTCCTCCCGGCGTTCCTGGTCGCGGGGATCGTCTACATCTCCTCGTCGGCGGTGATCACGAAGTCGCTCATCGACCTCGGCTGGATCGCCAACGACGAGGCGGAGCCGATGCTCGGGACCCTGGTGTACGAGGACCTGTTCATCGCGGTGTACCTCTCCGTCGCGTCCGCCCTGGTGCTCGGCGGCGGCGACGTCGCCGCGGCCGCGGTCGACGTGGGGATCGCGCTCGGGTTCATCGCCGGGCTGTTCGCGGTCGTCAGGTTCGGCACGCCGCTCTTCGACCGGCTCGTCGCGACGGACAACCGGGAGTTCGTGGCGCTGCGCTCGGTGGCCGCGGTCGTGTTCGTCGCCGGCGCGGCGCTCGCGCTCGGCGTCAGCGAGGCGGTCGCCGCGTTCTTCGTCGGGATGGCGTTCGCCCCGACCGATCGGGCCCACACGATCGAGACGATCCTGGAGCCGGTCCGGGACCTGTTCGCCGCGGTGTTCTTCTTCTGGATCGGGCTCGTCACGGACCCCGCGCTGTTCGCGGACGTGGCGGCGTTCGTCGCGCTCGCCGTCGTCGTGACCACGCCCCCGAAGGTCGTCACCGGCTACCTCGCGGGGCGCGCGTTCGACCTCGACGTCCGCCGGTCGACGCGGGTTGGCCTCGGGATGACCACCCGCGGCGAGTTCTCGCTGATCATCGCGACGGTCGCGGTCTCCGGCGCGAACGCCGGCTCGTTCGACCCGGCGCTCGCGGGGACGATCAACGCGTTCGCGGTCGGCTACGTCCTCGTGATGGCGGTGCTGGGGACGACGCTGATGGGCTACTCCGCGCCGTTCGAGTCCGTCGCGACCTCGTGGCTGGACCGTGGTGAAGCGGACGGCAGCGGGGCGAGCGGGTAGGATTTCGGTGCGCGGGTCGTTTACTTATAAGGAGTTGTCAGCGTGTCGACGGTGAACACCGCCGACGCCTCAGGCGCTCATTTATAAATAGCTGTTAACTGATCGACGGCGGACACCACTAAAGCCCCAGCCGCTCGCTTATAAACGGTTGACCGCAGATCGGCGACGAACACCTCCAAAGCCCCAGCCGCGACGGCTCGGTGCGCTCGCTGTCGCCCGAAAATCGGATATTTTCGGGATGACGAGAGAGCTTCGCTCTCTCGAACCACGCTCCTCGTCACTCGCTTCGCTCGCTCCTGCGGTCCTTGCGTCGCGCGCCTTCGCCCTCGCGGCAGCGTGGCGCTACGCGCCACGGGCAGCCGGCGGCTTCGCCGCCGGCG